>DASTYT010000098.1 GCA_035764725.1 Candidatus Methylomirabilota bacterium
CACCGAAGAGCTGCGTGAGATGATCCTGCGCAACGCCCCCACCGCGGAGATCCGCGAGATGGCGCTGTCGCAGGGCATGAAGACCCTCCGGCAGAACGCGCTCCAGAAGGTCCTCGACGGCGTCACCACCATCGAGGAAGTGCTGCGGGTGACGGTGAGCTAACGCTCGCACGCTCGGGCCGTCGTGGGCGACCGCGCGCCGAGCAGACAGAGGACACGAGGACACCATGGCCGCGACGATGCACGACCTCTTGACGATCATGATCGACCGTGGGGCGTCCGATCTGCACATCACCACCGGGACCTACCCGCAGATCCGCCAGAACGGCAAGCTCCAGCCGCTCACCGAGTTCGAGCAGCTGACGCCCCAGGACAGCCAGCGCCTCGCCTACAGCGTGCTCAACGAGGGCCAGAAGCAGAAGTTCGAGGAGGAGAACGAGCTCGATCTCTCCTTCGGCATCCAGGGCCTCGCGCGCTTCCGGTGCAACGTCTACCGTCAGCGCGGCGCGGTGGCCGCGGCCATCCGCGTCATCCCCATCAAGATCCGGACGTTCGGCGAGCTGAACCTCCCGTCGATCGTCGAGCAGATGGCCGAGCGCCCGAAGGGCTTGGTGCTCGTGACCGGCCCCACCGGCTCGGGTAAGTCCACGACGCTCGCCGCGATGATCGACAAGATCAACTCGGAGCGCAGCGAGCACATCATGACCATCGAGGACCCGATCGAGTTCGTCCACCAGCACAAGCGGTGTCTCGTCAACCAGCGCGAGGTCTTCTCGGACACGCAGTCGTTCAAGAACGCGCTGAAGTCCATCCTCCGCCAGGACCCGGACGTCGTGCTCGTCGGTGAGATGCGCGACCTCGAGACGATCGCGGCCGCCCTGACCATCGCGGAGACCGGTCACCTCACCCTGGGCACCCTCCACACGAACTCCTGCGCGCAGACCATGAACCGGATCATCGACGTGTTCCCCACGAGCCAGCAGGCGCAGGTACGCGCCCAGCTCTCGCTGGTGCTGGAGGGCGTCCTCTCGCAGCAACTCATCCCCACCGCCGACGGCCGCGGCCGCGCGATGGCGCTCGAGATCATGGTCACCACCCCCGCCATCCGGAACCTCATCCGCGAGGAGAAGATCCACCAGATCTATTCCTCGATGCAGGCGGGTCAGAAGTTCGGCATGCAGACGATGAATCAGGCGCTCGTCGATCTGATACTGAAGCGCCGCATCTCCAGAGAGGAAGCGTTGAACCGCAGCACGCTACCCGAGGAGCTCGAGCAGCTGCTGAAGTCAGCGGGCGCGGGAGCGCCCGCCCCGGCGCCCGCGGTGGGCGCGGCCAGCGGCGGCTCGCCGTTCGGGCGGCGGTAGGGCCCGCACCGAGGAGGGAGATTCGGAATGCCAACGTTCACCTACACCGGACGAGGCACCCGGGGCATCATCAACGGGGAGATCGACGCGGCCGACCGCACCACGGCCGTCGGCGAGCTTCGCAACCGCGCGATCCTCGTGACCAAAATCAGCGAGAAGGCGGGCGGCAAGACCGTCGTGAAGTTCGGCGGTAAGGTCAGCGACAAGGAGCTGGCCATCTTCACTCGCCAGTTCTCGACCATGGTCGACGCGGGCCTGCCCCTCGTGCAGTGTCTGAACATCCTCGCCGAGCAGAGCGAGTCGAAGACGCTGCGGGGCGTCACCGCGAACGTGGCGCGCCAGGTTGAGGCCGGCTCCACCCTCGCCGACGCTCTCCGGCGCCACCCGCGTACCTTCGACGACCTCTTCACGAACCTCGTCCAGGTCGGTGAGACGGGCGGTATCCTCGATACCGTCCTCCAGCGCCTGTCGCAGTACATCGAAAAAGCGGCCGCGTTGAAGAGAAAAGTCAAGGCGGCCATGATCTATCCGGCCACAATCATCGGCGTGGCCTTCCTCGTCGTCATCTTCATGCTGACCTTCGTCATCCCGACCTTCGCGGCGATGTTCAAGGGTCTAGGCGCGGAGCTCCCGCTGCCGACGCAGATCGTCCTCTGGTGCTCCGACTTCGTCCGCGGCTACATCCTGCTCATCATCGCCGCCATCGCCGGCGCGGTGTACATGCTGCGGCGCTACTACAAGACCGAGAATGGCAAGTCCGCCATCGACGCCCTCCTGCTCAAGCTCCCGATCTTCGGTACCCTGATCCGGAAGGTGGCGGTGGCCCGGTTCACCCGGACCTTCGGGACCCTGGTCTCGTCAGGCGTGCCTATCCTCGAGGGCCTGCGCATCACCGCGAGGACCGCGGGCAACAAGGTCGTGGAGAAGGCGGTCATGCAGTGCCGCGCCGCGGTCACCGCGGGTAAGACCCTCGCCGAGCCCCTCAAGGCCTCGGGCGTGTTCCCGCCCATGGTGACGCAGATGATCTCGGTCGGTGAGCAGACGGGTGCGCTCGACGCCATGCTCGGGAAGATCGCCGACTTCTACGACGACGAGGTGGATACCGCGGTGGGCGCCCTCACCGCCCTCCTCGAGCCTCTGATGATCGTCATCCTCGGCGTGATCATCGGTGGTCTCGTGGTGGCGATGTATCTGCCGATCTTCCGGCTGGTCACGCTCATCAAGTAGCCGACCGTGCCGCTGTCAGGGCCGAGATCAGGCCTCCGCGGGCTGGGCTGGGCTCGGCTCCTGATGGCGGCGCTCGTGCTCGGAGCCGCGCTGTGGCTCCGCTACGCGGGCGCCTTCCCGTTCCCGCTCCCGCTCTTCCTCCTCGCCACGCTGGGGACCGCCCTGTCCTCGGTGCCGCTCATCACCGGCTGGGCCGACGCCTGGGGCGGCCGCCACTTCGCGTGGCTCCTCGTGGCCCTGGATTCGGTGCTCGTCACCGCCATCGTCACCACGAGCGGCGGCCCGCGGTCGCTGTTCACCTTCCTCTACGTCCTCGGCGTGATGGAGGGCTGCTTCCTGCTCTCGCGGCTGGGCGGCCTGGTGGTGGCCGGCCTCTCGAGCCTGCTCTACGTGGGCCTCGTGGTCGGGCGCACCATCCTGCCCCTCTCCTCCCTCCTCGAGCCGGGCGAGTCCACCGCCCTCGAGGTGCTCTCGGTGTTCCTCAACGCGGGCGTGCTGCTCGTGAGCGCGATCGTGGCCGGCTCCATGGCCGAGCGCTACCAGCTCGCCCAGGCGAGCCTGGAGGCCCAACAGCGGCACCTCTCGGACGTTCAGGCGTTCCGCGACCTCATCTTCCAGTCGGTCGGCACCGGGCTCATCGCGGTGGGGCCGGACGGCCGCATCACCGCCTTCAACCGCGCGGCCGAGGCCATCACCGGCCTGCCCGCCGATGCCGCGCTAGGTGAGCCATTTCCGCGCGTCTTCGGCGAAGAAGTCGATCTCGAGCGCGTGCGCTCGGCGGTGAGCGCGCGCGAGGGCCAGTCCCAGCGCTACGAGATCCACCTCCGCCGCCGCGATGGCCGTTCGGTGCCCGTGGGCATCTCGTTCTGGCTGCTGCGCTCGGGGGAAGGCGACGCGATCGGGCTCATCGGCGTGTGCCAGGATCTCTCGTCGATCAAGCAGATGGAAGAGCGCATGCGCCAGGCCGACCGGCTCGCCGCGCTCGGCCGGATGTCCGCCAACATCGCCCACGAGATCCGCAATCCGCTGGCGTCGGTGTCAGGCGCCATCGAGGTGCTCGCGCGCGATATTCCGTCCGATCCCACGCGCGATCGGCTCGTCGAGATCGTGCTGAGCGAGTCGGCGCGGCTCAACCACCTCATCTCGGACTTCCTCGAGTACGCGCGGCCGGCGCCCCTTGTCCCCACCGAGATCAACGCGACCAAGGTGCTCGACGACGTCGTGGTGCTGCTCGAGCACCGCCACCTACCCGACAATCTCAAGGTCATCCGCGAGTACGGCGAAACCCTGATGGTCCGCGCCGACCCCCAGCAGCTGCGCCAGGCCATCTGGAACCTCTGCCTCAACGCGGTACAGTCGATGCCGTCGGGGGGTGAGCTCCGCGTGGGCGGCCGCGTGGTCGGAGGGGAGGGACGCGCCGGCCGCGTGCAGATCTGGATCGGGGACACCGGCTCCGGCATCGCCGAAACGGACCTCCCGCACATCTTCGAACCCTTCTACTCGACCAAGCCGGAAGGGAGCGGCCTGGGCCTCGCCATGGTCTATCGGGTGGTCCAGGAGCACGGCGGAGACATCGACGTGCGCAGCGCCCCGCGTGGGGGGACGACCTTCACGCTCGGCTTGCCGGGCGTCGCGGCGGCGTAGCGTGATGCGAGGGCTCTCGGGGCCCTGCATGCTAGGCTAGGAGCGGCGAACCCCATGAGCGACGCGCGAGTGCTGGTGGTGGACGACGAGAAGAGCATGCGGGATCTCCTGGCGATCTCGCTCGAGAAGCAGCACTTCGAGGTGACGGTGGCGGACGGCGGCGAGGCCGCCATCGAGACCCTGCGGCGCGAGACGTTCGACGTGGTGATCACCGACCTCCGCATGCCCAATGCGGACGGTCTCCAGGTCCTCCGCGCCGCCAAGGAAGCGTCGTTGGAGTCGGTGGTCATCGTGATCACCGCCGTCGGGTCGACGGAGACCGCGGTCGAGGCGATGAAGCTCGGCGCCTACGACTACATCACCAAGCCGTTCAAGCTCGACGAGATCAATCTGATCATCCGGCGCGCCCTCGAGCGCAAGCGCCTCCGCGACGAGAACCTCTACCTCCGTAAGCAGCTCGAAACCCAGCACCGCTTCGACAACATCGTCGGCAAGAGCGCGCGCATGGGCGAGGTCTTCGAGACGATCCGGAAGATCGCGGACAGCCCGTCGACCGCGATGATCACGGGCGAGAGCGGCACCGGCAAGGAGCTGGTCGCGCGGGCCATCCACTTCAACGGCGGCCGCTCCAGCAAGCCCTTCATCTCCGTCAATTGCGGGGCCATTCCCGAGGCGCTGATGGAGTCGGAGCTCTTCGGGCACGTGAAGGGCGCGTTCACGGGCGCGGTGGCCAACAAGATCGGTCTCTTCTCCGCGGCCGACGGCGGCACCCTCTTCCTCGACGAGATCACCGAGATCCCGCCCCTTCTCCAGGTGAAGCTCCTGCGGGCTATCCAGGAGCGCGAGATCCGGCGGGTGGGCGAGACTCGTGACCTCAAGGTCGACGTACGCCTGATCGCGGCGTCGAATCGCGACCTCGAGCAGGCGGTCGCGGAGGGCGTGCTGCGCGAGGACCTCTTCTACCGGCTGAACGTCATCCCGATCCAGCTTCCTCCGCTGCGCGAGCGGCGAGAAGACATCCCGCTGCTGGTCACCCACTTCATCCAGAAGTTCGGCAAGCAGCTCGGCAAGGAGGTCCGCGGGATCACGCCGGAAGGGCTGGCCGTCCTCGAGCGCCATCACTGGCCAGGGAACATCCGCGAGCTCGAGAACGTGCTCGAGCGCGCCATTGTCCTCGGAGCGAGCGACACTCTCGGCGTCGAGTCCCTGCCGGAATCCGTGCGGCGCGAGCGGCCCGTCAAGGGCATGGACGTGGATCTCCCCGAGGAGGGCATGGACCTCGAAGCGGCGCTGGACGCTCTCGAGCGGCGCTACCTTCAGCGTGCACTGGAGCGGAGCCGCGGAGTCCAGACCAAGGCGGCCGAGCTCCTTCGGATGACCTTCCGCCAGTTCCGCTACAAGCTCCAGAAGCACAACATGGCGCGCCGGGGATCGCCTCAGGAGGAGTGACAATTCACGTATTTCGGCTGACAGGATCCGTCAGATCTTTCCTCGAACCCATGGTGCTCACACGTAGCGAAAAATCTTTCGCAGCGAACAAAATCAACGAGATACGCCTCGGAGTCCTGCGGTATCCCGTGGATTCTCACGCGTCGAAGTGGGTTCCTTCTCGATTTCGGACCGCAATGGACGGTGGCACCCCCCGTGCATTCTCACAAGCTCGGCCGGCGCTGATCGCCGGCTGCACCTCAACCACGAGCGACACATAACGGGGGAAACAAAAAAATGTTTAGCTTCTGGCACAGGAAGCGGACGGTGCTGGGCAACCAGCGCGGCTTCACGCTCATCGAGCTGATGATCGTGGTGGCCATCATCGGAATCCTCGCGGCCATCGCGATTCCGCTGTACGCGAACATCCAGGCCCGTGCCCGTATCGCCAAGGCGCAGGCCGACTCCCGGACTCTCGCCTCCGCGGTGAGCATGTACTCCGCGCACATGGGCACGCTGCCGAACGCGCTCTCGGACCTGAACTCGGTGGCCACGAACAGCCTGGGGCAGACTGCTGGTCCGTTCATGGCCTCCACGCCCGCGGCGCCTGCTGGCTGGACGGCGTACGGGTATAGCTCGACCGCGGCGGGGGTGTTCACGATCTCGGCGTCCGGCGACTCGACCACCGTCAGCCTGCCGTAACGACATTCACGCACAGCAGGGGGAGGGGCGAAAGCCCCTCCCCCATATCGATATAGAGGAGAGAAGAGAATGTTGGCCTTCTGGCAGCGAAAGCGGAAGATGCTGGGCACCCAGCGCGGCTTCACGCTTATCGAGCTGATGATCGTGGTGGCCATCATCGGCATTCTCGCGGCCATCGCGATTCCGCTGTATGCGAACATCCAGGCCCGCGCACGGATCGCCAAGGCGCAGGCCGACGCCCGTACGCTCGCTTCGGCGGTGAGCATGTACTTCGCCCATATGGGCACGCTACCGCCCGATCTCACGGCCCTGAACTCGGCGCTCACCAACAGCCTGGGGCAGACCGCCGGCCCCTTCATGCCTTCCACGCCGCCGGCCCCCGCCGGCTGGACGGCGTATGCCTACAGTTCGACCGCGTCCGGGACATTCAACGTTTCGACCGCGGGTGACTCGACCACCGTCAGCCTGCCGTAATGACGTTCACGCAGACCTGGGGGAGGGGCGAGAGCCCCTCCCCCGTAAAACTTCGCGCCTGGGCGAGCGCGTCGTACGATCGCTCCAGGCCGATCGAGACCTCCACCCACTCATCCAGGGGAGATTAAGCATGCTGGCCTTCTGGAACAAGAAGCGGACGATGCTGGGCACCCAGCGCGGCTTCACGCTCATCGAGCTGATGATCGTGGTGGCCATCATCGGTATCCTCGCGGCCATCGCGATCCCGCTGTACGCGAACATCCAGGCCCGTGCCCGTATCGCCAAGGCGCAGGCCGACGCCCGCACGCTCGCCTCCGCGGTGAGCATGTACTCCGCGCACATGGGCACGCTGCCGAATGCGCTCTCGGACCTGAACTCGGTGGCCACGAACAGCCTGGGGCAGACCGCCGGTCCGTTCATGGCCTCGACGCCGCCCTCGCCGGCTGGCTGGACGGCGTATGGCTATAGCTCGGCTGCGGCCGGGACGTTCACGATCTCGGCGTCCGGCGACTCGACGACCGTCAGCCTGCCGTAGTTACCTTCAGGCACACCAAGGGGGAGGAGCGAGCGCTCCTCCCCCCTTTTTTTGGTCCTCCGCGCCTCAGTTCGGGACGATGGCCGCGCGCGTCACGTGCCCCTTGTCCTGCTGGGTGAAGGCCTCGTTGATCTCCTCCAGCGGGAACTTGTGAGAGACGACGCGGCCCCATGGGTACTTCGTGAGGGTGCGGCGCATGAGGTCGAGCGCGCCGCGGAGATGCTCCGCCTCGTAGTGGGCGAGACCGATGATGCGGCGGTTGCCGAAGATGATCCACGAGGGATCGAACTCGGCCTTCCATCCCACGTTGATGTTGCCCACCTCGAGGTAGGTGCCCTCGGGCGCGGTCATCCGCAGGCCCTCGTCCACCACGCCGGGATGGCCGACCAGCTCGAGCACGACGTCACCGCCCCAGCCGTCGGTGAGCTTCTTCACGCGTTCGATGCGCTCCGCGGGTGTCGAGTCGCGCCGCATGTCCACCACGTCGGTGGCACCGAACTGCTTGGCCAGCTCGAGGCGCTCGTCGATCCCGTCGATGACGATGACCTGGCTGGCGCCCATCTCGCGCGCCACCGCGCAGGCGTAGACGCCGAGCCCGCCCGCGCCCTGCACGACCACGGTCTGGCCGGCGCGGAGCGCGGCGATGTCGAGCCCCGCGTACACCTGGGTGTACGCGCAGTTGATGCCCGCGGCCATCTCGTCGGTGATCTCAGAGCCGAGCTTGAATACCGCGTGATTGGGCCGGAGGTAGAAGTACTGGCCGAAGCCGCCCTGAAAGTGCGGCCACACCTCGCAGGATACGAGCCAGTTGGCCTGCCGCACCGGGCACGACTTGAACTGGCGGCGCAGGCACGCCTTGCACCGCCCACACGGGAAGAAGTAGCGGTACAGCACGCGATCGCCCACGACGAGAGGCTGGCCCGCGGTGTCGGTGGTGACGCCGGGGCCGAGCTTGGCCACCGTGCCCACGTGCTCGTGGCCGGTGTTGAGCGGCAGCGGGCGGCCCATCTTCTTGTAGTCCTGCTCGCCGCGCCAGTAGTGCATATCCGAGCCGCACACGTTGGCGAGGGCGATCTTGATGAGCATGGCGCCCGGCTCGGGCTCGGGCACGGGGTACTCACGGATCTCGAACGGGGTGCCGGTGCCGTGGAAGACGGCGAGACGCGCGGTGTCGGGCATGGGGTGCTCCTCTCTAGTAGCCTTCGCCGAGCAGCGGGAAGGCGCTGGTCGCGTGGGGGAGACCGACGGGTGTGGCGGGGCGGAGATAGCTGGGGTCGAGCTGCGAGAGCTTCGTGACGCCGAGTAGGCCCATGGCGATGCGTACCTCCTCCTCGAGGAGCTCGAGCGTGCGGACCAGGCCGGGCGCCCCCGCGGCGGCGAGGCCGCAGCAGGGCAGGCGGCCGAGACCGACGACCTGGGCACCGAGGGCGATCGCCTTCACCACGTCGGTCCCGCGGTAGTAGCCGCCATCCACGAAGATGGTGGCGCGCCCGCCCACCGCCGCCACCACCTCGGGCAGCACGTCGGTGCTGCCCGCGCCGTGATCCAGCTGGCGCCCGCCGTGATTGGACACGTACACGCCGTCCACGCCGTGCTCCACGGCGATGGTCGCGTCCTCCGCGGTGGCGATGCCCTTGAGGATGAGCGGGATGGAGTGCCGGTCCTTGAAGCGCTTGACCTGCTCCCACGACAGCGCCGCCTGGAAGTCCACCCCGGTGACGTTCTGGCGCCACGGCTTCACGAAGCGACGGGCGAGGTCGCGCTCCCGCCGGCTGTACATGGCGGTGTCCACCGTCATGCAGAACGCGGCGTAGCCGTGGTTGATCGCGCGCTTGACGTGATCGTCCACGAACTGGTCGTCGCCGCGCACGTAGAGCTGGAAGATGCGAAAGTTGTCCGCGGCGGCCGCGGTGGCCTCGAGACCAGGGTTGCACGCGGAGGAGAGCATCTGGGGCACGCCGAACTCGCCCGAGCCGATGGCGGCGGTGGCGCCGCCGCCCGGCGCGAACGACTCGATGGAGCCGATGGGCGCCAGCATCACCGGCAGACGCACCCGGCGGCCGAAGAGGGTGGAGGACGGATCCACCCCGCGCACGTCCCGGAGCACGCGCGGACGGAAGGCGAGAGAGTCCAGCGCCTGCCGGTTGCGGCGCAGCGTAGTCTCGGTCTCGGTGCCGCCCATGAGGTAATCCCACGGACCCGGCGCCAGGTTGTGCCGCGCCGCCTTGACGATCTCGTGCAGGGTCTGGAACCGCTCGGCCAGATTCGACGTCATGACTCTCCTCGATGCAGGCGGTCTGGATCGGAGAAAGGGTGATCCCAGAAGCGCGCGGCCGTCGCCACGGAGAGCTCGATGTCCTCCTCGAGGAGGTAGCCGGCCCGGGCGAGGAGGACGGCGGCCTCCCGCACGCGTGAGAGGTAGTCCGCGCGGGATGCATAGCGTTCCTCGAGAGAAGGCCGGGGATCGCCGGA
This sequence comes from Candidatus Methylomirabilota bacterium, assembly GCA_035764725.1. NCBI lineage: Bacteria > Methylomirabilota (SeqCode) > Candidatus Methylomirabilota bacterium. The sequence continues at coordinate 9,847 of DASTYT010000098.1, forward strand.
GGCCTCGCGCTCCGCGCGGGTGCGCGGGAAGGGCAGCGTCGCGCCGCCGAACACGAGGAGCTGCTCGGCTCCGCCGATATCGGGATGCCGGAGCGTCCAGCCCGTGTGGGTCGCCACCGGCACCGTCAGCTCGGGCAGCACGATTCCCGCGACCTCGTTGCCGTCGGCGTCCACCGCGGAGACGAGCGAGCCGAAGGCGCGGCCCGGCTTCGGCGGCAGCGTCGCCCAGTCGAGGCGGCGCGGCTTGGCGTGGTGCGGGAGGTAGTGCGCGTGAGGAATGGCGGCGAACACGTGGGCCAGCCGCTCCGGCGGCACCGCGGTGCCATCGGCGAGGCGCGGGTGCTGGCTCGGCGGCGGCTCCACGTCCTCGGTGACCCAGCGGTCGAGATTCACGAGGCCGGCGCGGAGCAGCGGGGAGTAGTCCACGATCCCGCGGAGATTCTGGGATTTGTCGACCGCGCCGGTGGGGTCGGCGGGCGCGATCTGGATGTCACTGGGCGGCCAGATCCCGAGGCCATGCTCGGTGCCGGCGTAGTGGTACACGCGCACGTTGGGGCCGTGGGCCATGTCGCGCTCGCCGTCGGGGTCCGTGTGCACCAGCGAGGCGTCGCCGCGGTGATACTCGGCCGACGTGTTGGTATAGAAGGCGCGCAGGCGGCTGCCGCGCGCGTCCAGCCGCGCGTGAAGGGCATCCTTCATGCCGGTGTCCCGGTCCGTTGCCGGCTGATCGGAGAACGGGAAGAGATGCATCATCATGTGGTTGCGGTCCTTTGAGTTCTGGCCGAAGCGCTGGTTGAACTCGCCTCGCATCCCGCCCGCCACGTTGGCGAAGATCCCGTCGAAGGCTTCGCGCCCCGCCTCGTCGAGGTTCAGATCCTCGTAGGCGAACGTGCGCAGGAGCCGGCCCGTTTGCGACCGCCCATACGCGTAAGCCCAACGTATGATGCCGGGCGCCGGGTTGCCCTCGGCGGCGCTGCCGTGCTTGAGCCACGACACCGCCTCGCGCAGCGCCGCCATCGAGAGGCCCAGCACCGGCGCGCCCTCGGCGGTGTAGGCGATCTGGTAGAGTCGCCCCTTGGCGAAGCCGCCGTCGAGGTGGATGTGGCGCGGATCGGGAATCACGCGCCCACTCTCCATTCGGGCAAAGCGCCATTGTTCGCGCGGGATGACCTCCGCCGGCCCGTCGGGCTGGTCGCGCACGGTCAGGAGCGCGTCGCGCTCGTCGAGATCCGCGGCGCGATAGGCGAGGTGGCCGCGGTCGGACAGCAGGAAATCGGACACGTCGCGCGCTGACTGGAGCTGCGTGTAGACGCGGCCGCGGAGCGGACGGCCCTCGACGTCGCGCGCCTCCGGGGCCTGCATGCGGTGGAGGCCGGCGATCTCGGGCACGTCGCACTGCCAGCCGCACGAGATCACCACCCAGCCGCGCTTCATGAGAAAGCCGTCGCCCACGTCGATGGGCGGGTTCGGGTCGGCGCCGGGGACGAAGGCCGGCCGGGTAGCGCGGTTGAAGTTCGGCACCGCGACGGTGTTGCCGCGATTGACGACGTCGAGCAGGACGCGTCCGCTGCACCGCGCCCGATTCACGGGCAGCAGGATCGACACGTCGCTCCACCATTCGACGCGGCCGGCCGCGCTGCGCGGGGCCAGCTCCACGTCGGTGATGCGCCGGTTGGCGGCGTGGAGGGGATCGACGGCGAAGTGCAGCCGCCCCTTGAGCTCCTCGTAGGGCCCGACGTCACCGCCCGCGCCGCGGAACGGCGCGCCGCCGGCGAGAGGCCGCCGCATCATCACCTCGAAGCGGGTCACCGCCATGGAAGGTCCTCAGTCGGCGCCGACGAGACGGGGCAGGACCTGGCCGATCGAGCCACGCAGGACGACGTCGGCGAGATCGTCCATGGCGGTGGGCTCGGCATTGAGGATGATGAGGCGCGCGCCCGCCTCCCTGGCCACCGGCACCACGCCGGCGATGGGGAACACGGCGAGCGTAGTGCCCACGGCGAGGAGGAGATCGCAGCGCTCGGCCGCGCGCTGGGCGCGCTCGAGGTCGTCGCGGACCAGCGCCTGGCCGAACGAGATCGTCGCGGACTTCAAGATGCCGCCGCAGGAGCGGCACGCGGGATCGGCCTCGCCCGCGCGCACGCGCGCCAGCGCCCGCTCCATCGGCGCGCGCTCGTTGCAGGAGAGACACACGACTTCTCGCATGGTCCCGTGGATCTCCACGATGCGGGCGGGATCGGAGCCCGCCTTCGCGTGGAGGCCGTCCACGTTCTGCGTGATCAGGATGTCGAGCTTGCCGCGGCGCTCGAGGAACACCAGCGCGCGGTGGCCGGCGTTTGGCTCGGCGGTCCAGGCGGGCGACTCGAGGCGGCTCTGCCAGGCGCGCTTACGCACCTCGGGATCCGCCACGTAGTGCTGGATCGTCGCCATCTTCTCGGCCTTGGGATCGCGCGTCCACACGCCTTGCGGCCCGCGGAAGTCGGGAATTCCGGACTCGGTGGAGATGCCTGCGCCGGTGAGGACGACAATTCGGTGAGCCGCGTCGATGATGTCGCGTGCAGCGCCCTCCTCGCTCCGCTCGGAACCCATCATGTATCCGCTCGGCTCGCCTTCGGCTGCGCCTCGCCAGGCGCCTCGCCGAGGCACTCGGCAAGGAGCTCGAGGGCGGCGCGGGTGAAGGCCCACATGTTGGCCTCGCGGTCGCTGCGGCGCGTCTCGATCGTCCGCGCGCGCTCCACCGGGCCCACCACCGCTATGCAGGTGTGGCCGGCGGCGTCGCCATAACGGTTGCCGGTGGGGCCGGCGGCGCCGGTCTCCCCAACCGCCCACGTGGTGCCCAGGCGCTCGCGAATCGTCCGCGCGTTGATGAGCGCCGAGGCTTCGGTGCTGGAGCGGACGCCCTTCACCGCCTCGTCGGGCAAGGTCAGCAGCGCGCGGCGAGCCCCCTGGGTGTAGATGACGCCGCCGCCCATGAAGTACTTCGAGGCGCCGGGGATGGACAGAAGCGCGGCCGCGATGAGCCCCCCGGTGGAGGACTCGGACACCGCCACCGTGTCCCCGCGCGCGACGAGGCGCGCGGCGACGGGCGCGGCGAGGCTGGAGAGGAGCTCGGGCACGGCGCCGAGGATAGCACGGGCGCGGCCCCCTTGCCGGGCCCGGGGCGCGCGCCTATCATGGCTCCCTCGCATCCATCGACCACTCTGTGGAGGCCATCATGGGTCAGCTGGACGGCAAGGTCGCCATCGTCACAGGCTCGGGACGAGGGATCGGCAGGGAAGTGGCGCTGCGCCTCGCGCGCGACGGCGCCAATATCGTGGTGAACGATCTCGACGACGAGCCGGCGCGGGAGACCATCGCCCTCGTGGAGAAGCTGGGACGCAAGGCGGTGGCCTGCGTGGGCAACGTCACCGCGACGGACTTCGGCGATCGCATCGTCGAGACCGCGGTGAAGCAGCTCGGCGGCGTCCACGTGATCGTGAACAACGCCGGGTACACGTGGGACAACGTGATCCAGAAGATGACCGACGAGCAGTGGTACGCGATCATCGACGTGCACGTCACTGCGCCCTTCCGCATCCTCCGCGCCTTCGCCAACTACCTCCGGCCCGTGGTCGAGGCCGAAGCAAAGAGCGGTCAGAGAATAGTCCGGAAGATCGTCAACGTGTCGTCCACCTCCGGGACCAACGGGAACGCGGGCCAGGTCAACTACTCCGCGGGCAAGGCGGCGATGGTCGGCGTCACCAAGACGCTGGCGAAGGAGTGGGGCCGCTACAACGTGACGGTGAACTGCGTGGCCTTCGGGTACATCCAGACCCGCCTCACCCAGCCCCTCGCCGAGGGCGAGGCCGGGACCATCGAGGTGGACGGGCGCAAAGTGCGGGTGGGGGTGCAGGGCACGCGCATCGCGGCCATGAACCAGACCATTCCGCTCGGGCGTGGGGGCACGCCCGCGGAGGCGGCCGGCGCGATCTATCTCTTTTGCAGCCCGGATTCGGACTACGTCAGCGGGCAGACCCTGGTCGTCACCGGAGGCCTCTGATGGCGCGCAAGCCTGCGCTCAGCCTGGCCGCGGTGCCCGGCCGTCGCCGCGCCACGCTGGAGCTGGCCCAGCGGATCGAGCAGGAAGGTTACGCCGGGATCTATTGCCCGAGCATGAACGATGGGCTGGCGTTGTGTGAGGCCATCGCGCAGGTGACCCGGACCATCCCATTCGGGACCAGCATCGCGAACATCTACACCCGGCACGCGTATGACTTCGCGGGCACCGCCGCCTTCGTCCACGAGCTGTCAGGCGGACGGTTCCGCTTCGGCATCGGGGTAAGCCACGGGCCGGCGCACCAGCGCCTGGGGGTGAGGCCGGGCAAGCCGCTCGAGGACATCCGGAAGTTCGTGGCCGACCTTCGGGACGGCGGCAAGACCGCCGGAGAGCTCCCGCCCGTCGTGCTGGCGACGCTACGCCAGAAGATGGTGGCGCTTTCCGCCGAGATCGCCGAGGGCGCGGTGTGGGCCAATGCCGCGCGCTCGCACATGGCGACGTCGCTGAAGCACCTGCCGGAAGCGAGGCGGAAGGATCCCAAGTTCTTCATCGGCAACATGGTGCCCACCGTGGTGGCGGAGGACCGCGCCGCCGCGGCCGCAGTGAACCGGAAGACCCTGGTGAACTACGTCAAGCTGCCGAACTACCAGAACTACTGGATCGAGGCGGGCTTCGAGGAGGAGATGACGGCGATCCGCAAGGCCATCGCGGCCCGCGAGGACGACCGCATCCCGTCGCTCATGTCCGACCGCTGGCTCCGCGAGGTCACGCTCTACGGCACCGCCGCGGACGTGCGGGAGGGGATCGAGGCCTGGTACGCCACCGGCATCAACACCTTGATCGTGGTGCCCTCGTCCACCCGCGGCGGCCAGATGGTCGCCTTCCAGGAAGTCATGGAGGCTCTGCGATAGATGAGCGCCCCCGGCGTCGACGTCTCCCGACTCAGCATGCCGCTCAACGAGGCCATCTTCACCCAGCGGGCGATCCGCCGCTTCAAGCCCGATCCCATCCCGATGGCGGACCTCCGCCTGATCATCGAGGCGGCGGTGCGCGCGCCCAACGGCGGCAATCAGCAGGTCGGCCGCCTTCTCGTCCTCACCGATCGGGCCATCATCCGCGAGTTCGGCGCGCTCTACCGGGAGGCGTGGTGGGCCAAGCGCTGGGACGACCACAAGTGGACGAAGCCCGAGGACATCCCTCCCGACAACAAGAACTATCGCTCGGCCATGGGCCTCGCCGACTCCATGAAGGACGCGCCCTGCGTCGTGCTGGCCTTCTCCACCGGCTCGGGCGGCGCCAACTCGGTGATCCCCGCAGTGCAGAATCTCATGCTCGCCGCGCGCGCGCTCGGCATCGGCTCGGTGCCGACGACGCTCCACGCCAAGGTGATGGAGCGCGTGAACGCCCTCCTCGGCATTCCCAAGGACGCCACGTTCCAGTTTTGCGTGCCGCTCGGCTATCCGCAGGGCTCGTTCGGCCCCAATAACCGCAAGCCGACGTCGGAGACCACGTTCCTCAACCGCTGGAACGGCGCGGTGCCCTGGAAGTAGCGACGGGCGCTAGCGAGGCGTTGCTCCGGTCGCCGACCGTCGGGCCCGCCGGCGCAGCGCGCCGAGTATCCCCAGGGCGAGGAGACCGGTCGCCTCGAGCTCGACGGTCGCGGGCTCGGGCACCTTCTCGCCCTCCAGGGAGAAGACCGCGTTGAAGGCCGGAGGCGTCGTCCCGCCGACGATATCCATGCCCACGCGCAGCCAGTCCGGGTCCAGGAAGGCGTCTCGCGTCCAGCTCTGGAGATCCGGGTTGTTGGGGGTGCCCGGCGGCACGATCGGCCTCTGCGCGGACAGCCAGAGGAAGTCGCCCGAGTCGAGCTGCACCTGAGGCACGAAGAAGTAATGATCCCCGGGCAGCAGGAACGGGGTCGTGAAGGTCACGTCGAATTCCACTTCCTGTCCGGTCTGCTGCCCATTGCCTCCGGTCGTCTGGCCGGGAGACGGGTGAATGCCGCCGGGGGTCACACTATTGGAGGCCGTGAAGCTCTGAGCCAGCACCTGCGTGCTGAACGTGAGCGTGTTGCTCGCGAAGTCGCGGGTGTCGAAGGCGACATCGGAGGGCGAGTTGTTCCGCGTCGGCACGTGGCCGGACGGCGGCACCGTCGAGTCTAGCGGGAAGACGCGATAGATTTCGACCCCCACGTTTTGCACCGAGGCGCCCAACGGGACGAGCCCGGTGAAGGTCGCGCTATTGATCCGCACGGCCGTGTGCGCGATGAAGTCGTCGGCCGACTCGATCTCGAACTGGGAGCCATTCTCGGGACGGCTCGCCGTCGCCATCTGGCCGTCGGGGCCGTTGGTGCTGAAGCTGAAGGGTGTGGCGTTCGCCGTGCCCGCGATGAGGAATGCTGCCGCGATCGCCGAGCCTATCCCATACCGAAGATTCCTACCCATCCTCCGCCTCCCGCGGTGACTGCGTTGTCGAATCCGGGAGTCGGTGTCCGGGGCACCGGCCGACGATAGGAGGGCAGCAAGCGCGATGCCCGTTGCGCGAAGCGCGTGATGTCGGAAAGTTGCAGTACGGCCGAAACCGCAGGCGTGCGCGATTGTAAAGGCCGCCGACAGCGGTCAGCGTGAGAACGAAAGCTTTGAGACCCTCGTGGGAGGCCACGAAGCTCGCCGAAACGTGAGCTCGCTCGGCCGACGCGTCACGGGATGACGTGGTCCGCGCGGCGGAGTAGGCCCGGCGGGATGGTGAGCCCGAGCGTGCGCGCGGTCTTCAGGTTGATCACGAGCTCGAACTTCATCGCCGGCTCAACCGGAAGATCGCCGGGGCTCGCGCCGCTGAAGATGCGGTGAATGTAGCCGGCGGCACGGTGATAGAGATCTCGGCGGTCGGTGCCGTAGGACATGAGGCCGCCCTCTTCCACGAACTCCCGGAGCCCATGCATGGAGGGCAGCCGGCTGGTGGCGGCGAACTCGAGGATGCGCGCCCGGTACGCGACGGTGAAGGCATCCTCCACCGTGATGAGCGCGTCGATCTTTCGGTACAGCGCGGACTCGAACACCGTCTCGAGTGGGTCGGCGCGCTGGAGGTCGAGATGCTCGATGCGCACGCCCAGGTCCCTGGCGACCCGCTCGGTATCCTTGGCGACGAGGGGGGCGCGGAGATCACCCGGATTCCAGAGCACGCCGATCCGCGAAGCCGCCGGCAGGGCCTCCTTGAGGAGGCGCAGCCGCTCGCCCCCCAGCTCGATCGGCGCCGTCGCGTAGAGCCCCGTGATGTTCCCGCCCGGGCGGGACAGGTTCGGCACGAGCCCCTCGAACACGGGATGGCTGCTGGATGCCATGACGATGGGGATGCTCTGCGTCGCCCGCCCCGCCGCGAACGTCGCCGGCGCGCCCCGGGTCACGATCACGTCCACATTGAGCTGCACCAGCTCGACAGCGAGATCGCTGAATCGCTCGGGCCGGCCGTCGGCCGAGCGGTATTCGAACACGAAGCTCTGCCCCTCGACATAGCCGAGCATGGCGAGTCCGTGACGAAGCGCGCCGAGATTGTCCGCGTTGGCGGCGGCATCCACGCTATCGAGCACGCCGATCCGGTAGAGCTTGCCGGCCGGCTGAGCGTCGGCGGTGAGAGGCGCGGTGAGGAGACCGGCGAAGAGGGCGGCGAGGAGCCGACCCCTCACTCGATGACCTGGTCGGCGCGGAGCAGGACCGGGCGCGGGACCGTGACGCCGAGCGCCTCGGCGGTCATCGTCATCCCTTCTCCCGCGCTAGCGCGATCACGCGGGCCAGGGTGGCCAGCCGCTCGTCGAGCGAGCGGCCGGCGGGCTCGACCCGAAGCGTCGTGACGCCGGCGTCGCGGTAGGCGGCGATGCGCGCGCGGACCATGGCCTCGGTCCCGAGCAGGTTGGTCTTGAGCGCCATCTCGTCGGGCACGCGCGCGGCGGCATCCTCACGCTTGCCCGCGAGCCAGAGGCGCTGCACCTCGGCCGCCACGTCCTCGTAGCCGGCGCGGCGGAAGGCGTCGTTGTAGAAGTTGTGGCGGGCCGAGCCCATGGCGCCGAGCGTGAAGGCCAGACCCGGCTTGCGCTCCGAGACGAGGCGCTCCACGTCGTCGCTGAACGCGGCGACGCCGCCCGCCTGGAGGTCCAGATCCGTGAGCTTGCGGCCCGCGCGCGCCGCCCCCGCCGCGAGGGAGTCGAAGAACACGCGCGCGTGCTCGGGCATGAAGGAGGTGCCCAGCCAGCCGTCCGCGATCTCGCCGGTGAGCTCGAGGCTCTTCGGCGCGAGCGTGGCGAGATAGATCGGAATCGGTGGCACCGGCGGCGCGCCCGAGCGGAGCGCCTTGCCCTCGCCGCCGGGGAGCGGCACCGCGTAGATCGTGCCGCGATAGGCGACGCGCTCGCCGCGCGCGGCCATGCGCACGATGTCGATGATCTCGCGCATGCGCTGCACGGGCCGGTCGAAGCGGATGCCATGCCAACCCTCGATGACCTGGGGGCCGCTGACGCCGAGCCCCAGGACGAACCGATGGTTGGACATCGCGGAGAGGCTCATGGCCGTCATCGCCACCAGCGCCGGCGTGCGTGTGCCGGCCTGCATGATGCCGGTACCGAGGCGGAGCCGCGTGGTACGCGCGGCCAGGAAGGCGAGCGGCGTGACGGCGTCGTGGCCCCATGCCTCCGCCGACCAGACATCGTCGACGCCGAGACGCTCGGCCTCGACCACGTAGTCCGCCGCCTCGGACCAGTTCTCGGTGGCGAGCCGCTTGGAGATGGCGATGCGCATACGCGCGGCTCAGCTCACCACGGCCGCGATCTGCTTGAGCTGGCCGGCATGGTCGAGATCGTGGACGCGCATGAAGAGGAGCGTCTCGCGCCAGTTCAGCGGCCCGAAGAACGGGTGTTCCACGGTGCCGTCGAGATGGCCCTGAGGATCGGCGGTGAGCGCGCGGGCGAAGAGCTCGGCGCGGTCTCGCTCGAGGATGTCCAGCCATTCCTCGGCAGGGAGGAGCGGCGCGTCCTGGTTGCCGCGGCCGGCGGGCCGCGCGGGCAGCGGCCGGCCCGCGGAGAGCGCCATGATCGCGCCGCCGAAGTAGCGGCCGGCCGCGACCACGTGGGCCATCACCTCGTTGCCGCTCCAGTCGTCGGGCCCGGGCCGCTGCGTGAAGCGGCCGGGCGGCACCAGGCCGGCGGCGGCCCGCAGCTCGCGCATCGCGGCCTGCACCTTCTCCACGATCTCCGCGGGCGTGAGCTTGGCCCCTTGCGCCTGGAGGTAGCCGCGGATGCGCTGCTGCTCGGCGTTCACGGCCGCGAGCTCACGGCGCAGGCGCGACGTCGACGAGACAGGAATTGTAGGTGGAGGCGCCGCAGGGCGCCGCGCGGTCCTCGGTGAGGAGATTGGCGCAGCCCCGTGTGTCGACCCCGTCGGCGCCCAGCGCGAACCACGCGCCCTCCTTGATCGACACGACGCCGGGGGCGATGCGCTCCGTCACCGTGGCGGGCAGGAGCGTCGCGCCGCGGTCGTTGAACACGCGGACGCGCTGGTCGTTCACGATGCCGCGCGCGGCCGCGTCGGCGGGGTGGATCCACACGTCCTGCCGGTCCGCGCGGGCGAGGATCTCCTGATTGTCGTGGATCGAGTGCGTGCGCGCCCGCGACTTGGGCGACACGCAGTGCAGGGGATAACGCCCGGCGGCGGGCGGCGCGATCCACGTGGGGATCGGCGGGATGGAGCCGAGGCCGTAGGGATCTCCATTCGCGGCGAGGGCGGTCGAGTAGATCTCGATCTTCCCCGACGGCGTGGAGAAGGGATGCGCGGCGGGATCGCGGATCTGGGCCGCGAAGGCTACCGGCTCCTCAGGCGGCGCGAGCCGCGCCAGGCCGGCGGCGCGAAAGGCCTCCCAGTCGTCGATCTCGCTGCCGGCGGTCAGCTCGCGCAGCCACTCGTCCTCGGTCTTGTCGTCGTCGGTGGGGAGCCCGAGCCGGCGCGAGAGGTCGGCGCAGATGTCGCGGTCGTTCCGGCACTCGTACATGGGCGCGATGGCCTGGCGCATGTAGATGACGTAGTGACCGCTCCCGCTCCACGGCGTGTGCACGTCGTTCCGCTCCCAGAACGTGGTGGCGGGCAGCACGATGTTGGCCTGACGCGCGGTCGGCGTGAGGAAGTGGTCGTGCACGACCATGAACTCCAGCCGCTGGAGCGCGGCCAGCGTCTTGGCCACGTTGGGAAGCTGGTTCACGAGGTCGCCGCATGCGGAGTAGATCATCTTGATGTCGGCGGGATAGCCGCCCGCCTTCCCGCGCTCGAGCAGATCGGCGAGGAGGGGTGAGGCCACGCGCGCCCGCGCGGGATTGGGCGGGGCGCCGAGACGCTTCACGCCGTGCGGGCGCGCGCCGCCGCTGCAGCCCGAGTTGCCGCCGGAGATGCCCACGTTGCCGGTGATGGTGGCCAGCGCGTACGCCGCGCGGTGGAACTGCTCGCCGTAGGCAGTGCGGCCGGGCGCGTAGCCGGTATGGAGGGCCGCGGGCTTGGCCGTCGCAAATTCTCGGGCGAGCCGGCGAATGGTGGCGGCGGGCACGCCGCAGAGCGGCTCCGCCCATTCCGGGGTCTTCCGCATGCCGTCGGCGAGGCCGGAGAGATACGCGCGGTAGGAGGCGCCGGCGGGCGCGCCCGCGGGCAAGGTTGCCTCGTCGAAGCCCTGCACGTAGCGGTCGAGGAAGGCCTGATCCTGCAACACCTCGCTCACGATCACCTCCGCCATCGCGATCAGCATGGCGGCGTCTCCACCCGGGCGGATGAACACGTGCTCGTCGGCGAGGCGCGCGCTGGTGCGGGTGACGCGCGGATCCACGCAGACCATGCGGACGCCGCGCTCCTTCGCCCAGCGGAGATACTCCATCGAGCCCGTTCCGAAGTGGCCGTCACCCGGGCTCCAGCCCCAGAGGAGCATGAGCCGCGAGTTGACGTAGTCCACGGGCTCGCGCCCCGCAAACTTGCAGTCGATGTCGGCGCCGTACGTGTAGCGGAGGGCGAAGATCTCCGCCTCGTTCGAGATGTTGGACCACAGCTCCGTGCAGCCGCCAAAGCGGTGGAGCATGCGCTGCACCGCGGAGCGGTTGTGGAGGCTGGCGGTGCTGCCGGTGCGCGAGCAGTCGAGGATGGCGGCGGGGCCGTGCGCGTCGCGAATGGCGCGCATGCGGGCGGCGATCTCGTCGAGCGCCTCGTCCCACTCGATACGCTCGAATCGGCCCGAGCCGCGCGGCCCCACCCGGCGGAGGGGATGGCGAAGCCGGTCCGGATGATTCACGCGCTCGGCGGCGCCGAAGCCGCGCACGCAGGCGTGGAGCGGCGGCATCTCCGGGGTCCAGCGCCGCGGATCGGTGCTGATGCGGGCGATGCGGCCGTCCACGACATGCGCGTTGACCGCGCAGCGCCCGCCGCAGTTGTGCGCGCAGGTCGAGGTCACCACCGTCTCGCCCGGCCGGGCGGCCGGGCGCGGCGACTCGTAGACCGTGCGCGAGCGGCTCGGCACTAGTCGAAGACGACCACGCCGCGGGCCACCTGGCCGCTGCGCAGCGCGGTGAAGCCCTCGTTGATCTGGTCGAGGCGATAGGTGCGGCTCACCAGCTCGTCGATCTTGAGCCGCCCTTCGAGGTAGAGATCGACCAGCTTGGGGAAGTCGATGTTCGGCCGCACCGAGCCGTACATCGTGCCCTTGATGCACTTTTCCTGCAGCGCCATCATGTACGGCGTGATGGGGGCGCGGACGTTGAGCGCGGCCATGCCCACGATCACCGCGGTGCCGCCCGGCCGGATCGCATCGACGATCTGTAGCGTGGTCGCCTCGCCGCCGATGGCGTCGAAGGCATAGTCCACGCCGCGCCCCGCCGTCAGCTCGCGCACTTTGTCCACCACGTTGTCGCGCGAGGCGTTGAACGTGTGGGTGGCCCCGAACTCCTTGGCGTAGGTCAGCTTGCTGTCCAGGAGGTCGGCGGCCACGATGATTCCGGCTCCGGCCAGCTTCGCGCCCTGCACGACGTTGAGCCCCACGCCGCCGCAGCCGACCACCAGCACCGAGGCGCCGGCCTCCACTTCGGCGCAGCGGGTCACGGCGCCCACGCCGGTGGGCACGCAGCAGCCCATGAGGGCGGCCTGCGGCCAGGGCATCTCGTGGCGCACCGGCACCAGCATCTCCGCCGGGCACACCACGCGCTCCGAGAACGTGCCGATGCGCGCCATCTGATTGATCGGAGCCCCGTCCTTGAAGAGGCGGTTGGTGCCGTCGAGCATCGCCCACCGGGCCGACTGGTGTCCGTCGCACAGGATGGTGCGGCCGATGGAGCAGTAGAGGCAGCGCCCGCAGTGGGGACGGAACGAGAAGATCACGTGATCGCCCGGCTTGACGTTGGTGACGCCCGGGCCCACCTCCTCGACCTGCCCCGCCGCCTCGTGACCCAACACCATGGGGAGCGGCGGCGTCCAGTCCCCGTTCATGATGTGCCAGTCGCTGTGGCAGATGCCCGCCGCCTTCACCTTCACACGGGCCTCACCGCCCTTCGGGCCTTCCTGCTTGAGGTCGACGATCTGGAGCGGCTCGTTGGCCTTGAAGAGGACGGCGGCTTTCATGACGGTCACCTCGTCGTGGGATGGGGTTCGTGCCGAAGAATAGCCGAGTTACTCGCGCTTGACCAGCGGCGGGATGGCGGCGAGCGCGATGGCGGCGCCGAAGGCGAGAAGGGCCAGCACGAGCCACGGCACGCCATAGGAGCCCGTGGCCTGGAGCAGGGCGCCGAACAGGGGCGGGCCGAGCAGGACACCGGACCAGGCGAAGGCGACGGCCACGCCGGTCAGCAGGCCCGCGTACCGGTGCCCGCCGACCTCGGCGGCCAGCGCGAGGAAGAGGCCCACCCAGCCGAAGGCGCCCGCGCCGGCCACGATGGCGACCGCGCCGATCACGGGGAGAGGCAGCGCCACCGCCGACGCGAACACGAGATAGGTGGCGCCGCCGATCACCGAGTTGATGATCACGCACGGGCGCCGGCGGCCTCCGAAGAAGCGATCGCTGATGATGCCCCACGCGAGCCGGCTCCCGGTGCCGCCGGCCTGCACCAGCGCGAGCAGCCCGCCCGCCGCCACCACGGAGAAGCCGAGCCGCTCGCGCGCGAACAGGGCGAGGTAGGCGAGCACGGAGGCCTGGGCCATGCCGAGGGCCAGGCCTGACGCCAGCAGCACCAGCAGCGAGCGATTGCCGAGGAAGCGCGCCAGCTCCGCGAAGCGCGCGGGCTCGATCCCGCCCGCGGCGGCGTGCGTGCGATCGCGCGGCATCAGCGCCAGTCCGGCCGCGGCGGCGACCAGCGAGGCCACGGCGGCCATCGTCATGGCGGCGCGCCAGCCCCGTGCCAAGGCGATTGCCGGCAGGGTGAGCGATCCCAGGATGCCGCCCAGGGTGAGACCGGTCTGCTTGATCCCCATCGCGAAGCCGCGCTCGCGCGCCGGAAAGCGCTGGAGGATGGCCCGGCCGGTGGCCGGGTTCACCACCGCCCAGCCGAGCCCGCCGACGAAGAGACACGCGAGGATGAGCGGCAGGTCGCGGGCCTCGGCGGCGACGGCGACGAGCGCGCCGGTCAGGCACTGGCCCGCCGCCAGGGTCAGGCGGGCGCCGAACCGATCCGTGAGCCAGCCAGCCGGCAGCGACATGACCACGCCGCCCAGGTAAATGGCGGGGAGGAAGAGGCCGACCTGCGCTCGCGTGAGATGCAGGTCCTCCAGCAGCAGCGGGGCCAGAGGCGCCACCGCGAGGACCGAGACCGCGCCGAGGGTGTGCGCGCCCGTGACCAAGGCGAGCAGGCCCCAGCGCCCGCGATCGGACGGCGGCCCGGGCGGCGCCATCCCCTACCCTTAGCACGCGGCGCCTCCTCCGCGACGTAGTGATAGGATTCCCCAACACACAGCTCCGAGGGAGGACGACTCCGTGCAACTGTTCGATCTGTCCGGCAAGGTGGCGGTGGTGACGGGGGGCAACGGTGGCATCGGCTTCGGCATGGCGCGCGGCCTCGCCGAGGCGGGCTCGGCGGTGGTCGTGGCCGGGCGCAACGCCGACAAGAGCGCCCGGGCGGTGAAGGAGCTCCAGGCGCTCGGCGCGAAGGCGGTGGCGATGGAGGTCGACGTGGCCGACGAGACCTCGGTGACCGCGCTGGTGAAGCGGGTGGCCGACGAGCTCGGGCGCGTCGACATCCTGGTGAACAATGCGGGCACCAACATCCGCAAGGCGCCTCAGGACCTCTCGCTCGACGAGTGGCATCACGTCATGGACACGAACCTCACGAGCGCATTCCTGCTCTCCAAGGCCGCCTATCCGCACATGAAGCGCGTCGGCGGCGGCAAGATCATCAACATCGGCTCGATGATGTCCATCTTCGGCGTGCGCTTCTCCCCCGCCTACGCGCCGTCCAAGGGGGGCATCGTCCAGCTCACCAAGGTGCTCGCGACCGCGTGGGCGGTGGACAACATCCAGGTCAACGCCGTGCTCCCAGGATGGATCGACACCGAGCTGACCCGGGGGGCCCGGCAGCAGGTCGAGGGCCTGCATGACTCGGTGCTCCGCCGCACGCCGGCCGGGCGCTGGGGCGTGATCGAGGACATGGCGGGCGTCGCGGTCTTTCTCGCCGGGCCGGGCTCTGACTTCGTGACCGGGACCGCGATCCCGGTCGATGGGGGCTATTCGATTCAGGGATAATTGCGATAACATCAAGACCTTGGCGACCAACGTGGCGGCGCGGCTTCTAGCCCTTTGTCTGCTTCTCGCGACCGCCGGGTGCGCCACGGTGGTGCGGCCGGACGCCGCGAGCGCGCCCGACTCGACGCCCGCCCTGGCCTTCGGCGCGGACACCTTCGCCTTCCCCAACGAAAGCCTCAGCAAGAACCGGGACAAGCCCGACCTCTACGCGAACTACTGCTTCGTGATGGCGCGCGCGGTCACGCAGTTCCAGCGCTTCGCGCGCTTCGAGCCCGGGCTGCCCCGTCTGGACGAGGCGGGTTACGCCGAGCGCGTGCGCGAGATCGCGTCGCATGCGCCCTGGCGCGATCCGCTGCCGGCCGCCGAGCGTGTGGTGATCCCCGGCTACGCGTCGCTCCACGACCTCTCGCGCGACCAGGAAGCCGCAGTGAAGGAGGGGCTGGGCACCAAGTTTTGGACGCTCATGAACTGGACGAACTGGCGCGTCGTGCTGCCCCCCTGGGGCTGGCATCAGGAGCGACTGGCCGACCAGACGGTGCAGGAGATCCGCGCCCAGCGCCCCGTGCAGTGGCTCGTGACCAACTTCCCCACATGGGAGCTGAACCACACCGTGCTCGCCTATGCATTCCACCTGGCGCCCGCCGGTGACGTCGAGTTCCTCGTCTACGACCCCAACGATCCCTACGTGCCCGGCATCATCACGTTCGATCGGGCCGCGCAGCGCTTCGTGGCGACGCGCCTCTTCGACACCGAGGTGGGGAAGATCCGGGCGTACCGGATGTACTACGGGCCCCTCCTCTGAGCGTGGGTATGTCGGCCGATACCATTGCTCGCCCGTCCTGGTACTCCCACGGCCTGAATCGCCTCGCGTACTATCGCCTGGCCGGCGGCGTCGCCGGGCTCTTGCCCCGGCGGCTGCGGCTCGGCGTCGCGCGCGTGGTCGGCCGCGCGGCCAGCCGGCGTCTCGCCGAGGAGCGGGCCCGGGTCCGGGGCAACCTGGCGCGCATCCTTCCACAGGCGGAGGCTCGTTCGCTCGATCGCGCCGTCAGGGAAACGTTCGCCAACTTCGCTGCGTGCTTCAGCGATTTCCTCACCGTCAATCGAGGGTCGCCGGCGCGCCTGCGTGACTACGTCTCCCGGCGGATCGGCGAGGAGCACCTCGACCTCGCCTGCGAGTCGGGGCGGGGCGTCATCCTTCTCACCGCGCACCTGGCCAACTGGGAGTTCGGCGGGCGGCTCCTCGTGCCTCGTCTCGATCGGATCACCCACATCGTCCTGGCAGGGGAACAGGACGCGGACCTCGAGCGTTACCTCCGGCGAGAGGGCGAGGGGCTGCGCTTCGTGACGCGGCGCCATGCCACCTCCACGCTGGGCCTGCTCGCGGCGCTCCGGCGCAACGAGGCGGTGGCGATGCAGGGCGACCGGCCGACCGGCGAGCGCGGCGACGTCCTCGTCGAGTTCTTCGGCGCGCCCGCGGCGTTCGCCATCGGGCCCTTCGTGCTCGCGCGTGCCGCCGGCGTGCCGGTGGTCCCCGCGTACTGCGCCATGGATGCCGATCATCACTATCGCATCACCATCGAGCCGCCGATCTGGGTGAAGCCGGGTGAGGAAGTGTCGGCGCTCACCACCATGGTGGCGACGCTGGAGCGCGCGATCCGCGCCCATCCCACGCAGTGGTTCAACTTCTTCGACGTGTGGAGCCCCCCGCGTGTCGCGGCCTGAGCGTGTCGCAGTGGTGGCGGCCGGTGTCACGACGCCGATCGGTCAGGATCTCGACGCGTTCTGGTCTTCCCTCCTCACCGGCGCGAGTGGCATCTCTACGATCGAGCGCTTCCCCGTCGCCGACCTCCGGGTGGGGCGGGGCGGGGAGATCAAGAAGCTCACCCGCATCAAGCGCTGGGATCGCGTGCCCGACTGCCGCGCCACGCGTCTGCTCATCTCCGCTGCCGACGAGCTGATCGCGCAGGCGCCGCTCGGGCCAGCCACGGTCGACCCGTCGCGCCTGGCGGTGGTGGTCGGCACCGCGCTGGGCGGCGTCGAGGAGGGCGAGCGGGCCCTGGCGGGCGAAGGCCCACGGCGCCGGCTGCGCGGAGCGCTCTACGATTCGCCCGGCGACAATCTCGCGCGGTGGCTGGGGGCGCGCGGGCCGGCGCTCACGGTGTCCACCGCGTGCGCCTCGGGCGCCACCGCGCTCGGCATCGGCGCCGAGATGCTCCGCCAGGGCCAGGCGGACCTGGTCGTCGCCGGGGGCTACGATATTCTCTGCCGCTTCGTGATGCGGGGCTTCGACGCGCTGCGCTCGCTCACGCGCGACGAGGTGCGCCCGTTCGACAAGCGCCGCAGCGGGCTCCTCCTCGGCGAAGCGGCCGCCCTCGTGCTGCTCGCCCGAGAGCCCGACGCCGACCGCGCCCCGCTGGGCTATCTGCTCGGCCACGCGAGCACTGGTGACGGCTCGCACATCTCGGCCCCCGATCCCGAGGGGCGGGGCCTCGAGCGCGCCGCGCGGCTGGCGCTGGCCGAAGCCGGGGTAGGGCCCGAGGACGTGGACTTCGTCAGCGCGCATGGCACCGCCACCCCGCTGAACGACCGCATCGAGACCGCGGTGCTCAAGCGCCTTCTCGGTCGGCGCGCGCCGTCGGTGCCGGTGAACTCGATCAAGGCCACCATGGGCCACACCATGGGGGCGGCGGCGACGCTGGAGGCGATCATGTGCCTCCTGGCCGGGCGGCACGGACAGATTCCCCCGACACGGCATCTGGAAGTGCCGGATCCTGAATGCGATCTGGACTATGTCCCGGGGACGGCGCGCGCGCTCAGGCCGCGGGTGTCGCTCAGCACCTCGCTGGGCTTCGGCGGCTGCAACGGCGCCCTCGTGCTGGAGTCGGCGTGAGCGGGGCGGCGGGCATTCCGGCGCCGGCGGTCCGGGCGGCGGGGCTCTGCTCGGGCTGGGGTACCGGCGCCGCCGCCCTCCCCGCGGACGCCCGGACCGCGGCCGGCGGTCGCTCGCTGATCGGGCTGGGCCGGCCCCAGGTGCAGGGCGAGCGCTTCCGCCGCGCCACGCGGGAGTGCCTCTGGGCCCTTGCAGCAGTCGAAGCCATGCTGGAAGATGGGCGAGCGGAGCGCGCGACGATCGCCGGGGAGCGTACGGCGCTGCTCTTCGTGAGCGCGGCGGTGTATGGCGCCTCGAATCGCGCCTTCATCGAGGGGACGGGCGGCGGCACGCACTTCGCGTACACGGCGCCCGCCGTGGTCCCGGCGGAGGCCGCCATCGAGTACCAGCTGCGCGGGCCCTCGGTGCTGTTCATCGGCGGGCCGCCGGCGGCGCTGCGCGCGATGTGGTACGGGGCCACGCTGCTCGCCGCGCGCGCCTGCGACCGGGCGTTGGTGCTGGGCGTGGAGACGTTCGAGGAGTGCGCGGACCTCTACGCGCGCGGGCGACGGCGGACGGCTCCGCCGCTGGTCGAGGCGGCGGCATGTCTCTGGCTCGAGCCCGGCGACGGCCGGCTCGTGCTGCGCTCGGCCCGCGGACGGTCTCGGGGGGACGGCGCGCGGCGTCTGGGCGAGATGCTCGCGGTGGGTCCGCTCGCCGAGGTGGCGTTGCGGCGGCACGAGGGAGATTCGTCCCCGCTGGCGGACCCGCTCGGGCTGACGGGGGCATGGCGAGGCGAGGTGGCCGATCTCATCATCACGAAAGGCGGCGGATGACGCAGAAGGAAGTGCTCGACGAGCTGAAAGCCATCGTCGTGGAGCGGCTGCGCTTCGATCCTCGACGGGCCGCGGACATGACGCTGGAGACGACACTCCCCAAGGGTGTCGAGGGCTCGCTGGGGCTGGACTCGCTCGACTTCATCGAGCTGTCGGTGGCGATGGAGGACCGGTTCGGCATCACCATCGAGGAAGGCCAGGATCTCGCCGAGGAGTTCAACTCGTTCGACAGCCTCTCGCGCTTCGTTCTCGCCAAGATGGGGCAGGCGTGAGGGAGCCCATGCCGCGGCGTCCCGCATGAGCCGGGTCGTCGTCAGCGGGCTCGGGGTGGTGAGTCCGTACGGGTCGGGCACCAAGACGTTCTGGGCAGGACTCGCCGCCGGCGCCTGCGCCATCCGTCCCATCACACTGATCGACACCGAGGGCTTCCGCTCGCGCGTGGCCGCTGAGGTCCCCGCCGACGCGATGGCGGGCCTGGGAGTCTCGCCGCGCCGCGCGCGCGCCGATCGCCTCGGGCTCGCGGCCGCGCGCGAGGCGCTCGCCGACGCCGGTCTCGGCCCGGCCGACCGGGCGGAGGCCGCGCTCGTGATCGGAGCGGTGGGCGGCGGCATGCTGGAGGGCGAGGCCTGGTACTGGGAAGAGACGCGGACCGGCCGGCCTTCGCCGCGCATCAAGGCCCTGCGCTCGATCCTGCCCTACACCCACGCCGAGACCATCGGCTGGCGCCTCGGCATCGGAGGCCCCAAGGAGACGGTGGTGATGGCCTGCGCGTCCGGCGCGGCCTCGATCGCCCTGGCCGCCGATCTCGTGCGCGAAGGCGTGGTGCCGCTGGCCCTCGCCGGTGGGGTGGACGCCCTCACGCGCATCTGCTTCATGGGCTTCAATGCCCTCAAGCTCCTCGATCCCGAGCCCTGCCGCCCGTTCGACCGCGAGCGGAAGGGCATGTCCATCGGCGAAGCGGCCGCATTTGTCGTGCTGGAGGACGCGGAGCGCTGCCGGGCGCGCGGGGCGCGCGAGATCGCGAAGCTCCTGGGAGCGGGGATCTCCACCGACGCGCATCACGTGACCTCGCCCCACCCCGAGGGCGAGGGAATGGCGCGCGCGATGACGCTGGCGCTCGCCGCCGCACACGTCGACCCGCGCGCCGTCGACTACGTCAACGCCCACGGCACCGGCACCCTCCAGAACGATCGCACCGAGGGGCTCGCGATCGCCCGCGTGCTGGGGGCGGGGCGCGTGCCGATCAGCTCGACCAAGTCGCTGGTGGGGCACACGATGGCCGCCGCGGGCAGCCTCGAGGCGGTCGCGAGCATCCTGGCCCTGCACCACGGCCTGATCCCGCCCACCGCCAACCTCCGCGAAGTCGATCCCGAGATCCCGTTCGACTGCGTGCCCAACATCGCCCGCCCCGCGCCGATCGAGGTCGCCCTCTCCAACTCGTTCGGCTTCGGCGGCCAGAACGTCAGCCTGGTCTTCGGACGATGAGCGCGCCGCGTCGCGTGGTGGTGACGGGGATGGGCACGGTGAGTGCCGCCGGCATCGGCGGGCGCGACGTCGTGCGGGCCCTCCTCGCGCGACGCGACTCCGCGCTGCGTCCCCTGCGCTCCTTCGACACCGCGACGCTGCCGAGCCATCTCGCCGGGGAGATCGACGACGAGGCCCTCGACGCACTGTTCGACCGGGACGCGGCGCGGCGACTCTCCCGCATCTGCCGCCTCACCGTAGCGGCCTGCCGGCTCGCTGTCGAGGACGCGCGCGTGAACGCCGGCCCGACCCTGGGCCTGGTGGTCGGCACCGAGTTCGGTGACTTTCGCTCGAGCGGCGAGTTCGCCACCGGCTTCCTCAAGCGCGGTCCGTCGGGGCTCTCGCCCATGCTGTTCCCCGGTACCGTGATGAACTCGATGAGCGCCGCCGCGTCGATCGCCATCGGGGTGAAGGGCCCCACGGTGACGGTGAACCAGGTCACGGTGGCGGGTGAGGTCGCGCTGGCGCGCGGCGCCGCCCTGGTTGCCCGCGGCCACGCGGAGGCGGTCCTGGCCGGCGGCGTGGACGAGCTGTGCGGTCCGGTGTATCAACGCCTCGCGCACGAGCTGGGCGTGCTGTCGCCCATGCGCCGGCCCGACGGGCGGCGCGACGGCGTCGAGGGCTGCCGCCCCTACGCGCCCGACCACAACGGTCCCGTGCTGGGCGAGGGCGCGACGTTCGTGGTGCTGGAGGATCGCGAGGTCGCCGGTGCGCGCGGAGCGACCATCCTCGCCGAGCTCCGCGCGACGCGCTGGGGCAACATTCCGGTGGCGCCGTACGCCGCGCCCGCCGGCCGTCACGATCCCCGCTCGGTGCTCCGCGCGAGCCTGGCCGAGGCGCACCTGCCCGCGGCCGCGCTCGGGAGCTGCTGGGGCTCCGGCAACGGCGATCCGGCGCTCGATGACTGGGAGCTGGCGCTGCTCCGCGCCGATCTGGCGGAGCGCCCCGATCTCCTCCCGCCCCGCTCGGCGGCGGCGCTCGTCGGTCAGCATGGCGGGGTCGGCGCGCTGAGCGCGGCGGCGGCGAGCCTCGACCTTGGCGCCGGCCCGGCGCTCGTCCATGGCCTCGCCCGGGGCGGCTGCCGCGCCGCGCTCGTCCTCGCGACCCCGAGCGGCCGGTGACGCCGTGGGCGACCATCTGATCGTCATTCCGGTCTTCAACGAGGCGTCGACCATCGGTCCGCTCGTGGCCCGGGCGCGCCGCCACGGCGCCGTCGTGGTGGTGGACGACGGCTCGACCGACGACAGCGGCGCGGCGGCGGCGGGGGCGGGGGCCGACGTGATACGGCTCCCGCGCCAGCGGGGGAAGGGGGAGGCGCTGCGGCGGGGCTTCGACCTGGCCCTCGCGCGGGGCGCCGAGCGGGTCGTGACGCTCGATGGCGACGGGCAGCACGATCCCGACGAGATCCCGCGCCTGCTCGAGGCCGCCGCCGAGCATCCCACAGCCTTCGTCATCGGGGGCCGGCTCGGCGTCGGCGCGACCGAGGATCCTGCCGAGCCGGGCTACCGGGTGATCCCGACGGCGCGGCTCAACGCGATGCGGGTGGCCGGCTTCTTCATCGACTGGCTCAGCGGGCACGCCCTCCGGGACACGCAGTCCGGCTACCGCGTCTACCCGCAGGCGCTGCTCGTGGCCGCGCGGCCGCGCCGCGGCGGCTTCGTGCTCGAGACCGAGATGCTGCTGCGGGCGGCCGCGCTCGGGCTGCCGCTGGTGGAGACGCCGATCACCGCCGTCTATCACCGCGCGCGCCGAAGTCGCTTCCGGCCCCTTCGGGACGGCGTCGCGGTGGGCTGCTACCTCGCCGGCCACGGCCTCCGACGCTGGGCGCACGATGTCGGCCTCGTGATCAAGCGGCTCGTCGGCGTGATGGGGGCCGAGCGGCGCGTGCCGCGACATCGCGAGCTCGCCACCGCCACCGCCGGGCATCGCGACAACCCGG
Organism: Candidatus Methylomirabilota bacterium; assembly: GCA_035764725.1. Classification (NCBI taxonomy): domain Bacteria; phylum Methylomirabilota (SeqCode); species Candidatus Methylomirabilota bacterium. The sequence continues at coordinate 31,788 of DASTYT010000098.1, forward strand.
GCGCCTTCGGGCTGGCTGTCGCGGCCTTCGTGATCGCGCGCACCTCGGACACCTGGCAGCGCTGGTGGGTCGACGCGCGCGTCATCCAGATGCGCGAGGTGGGCCTCGCCACCGTCGCCCTGCCCGCGCTGGCCGCGCTCGCGGTGGCCCAGCCCGTCCTCGGCCGCGCCGGGCTCGATCCGCTCACCAAGTTCATCCGGCGCGTGTACGCGCAGGATCGCCTTGCCCGCGCGCTCCACCGCCATGCCTGACCGCGCCGCGGCCGACGTCATCGTCATCGGGGGCGGGCCCGGCGGCTCGACTGCCGCGACGTGTCTGGCCCAGGGAGGCCTCCGCGTGACGCTGGTCGAGCGCGAGGCCTTTCCGCGCTTCCACATCGGGGAATCGCTGCTGCCCGCGAATATCCCGCTGCTCCAGCGCATCGGCGTCCTCGATCGCGTGAAGTCGGCCGGCTTCATCACGAAGTACGGCGCGTACATCCACGATCAGGAGTCGGAACTCGACTACACGTTCACGTTTCGCGAAGGCAAGCCGTGGCCGCCGTGGGCCTTCGAGGTGCCGCGCGCGGAGTTCGATCGCGTGCTGCTCGATCACGCCGCCGCGCAGCCCGGCGTGACGCTGCTGCAGCCGGCGAGCGTCGAGAAGGCGGGCTTCGACGCCGACGGCGTCACCGTGGACGTGGTGGACGGCGGAGGGACGCGCACGCTGCGCGCGGGGTTCCTGGTGGACGCGAGCGGGCGCGACGGCTTCCTCGCGTCCCGCCTGGGACGCCGCGAGCGCATTCCCGGGCTCGGCAAGGTCTCCCTCTTCGCCCACTTCCGCGGGGCGCGGCGCTGGCCCGGGCGCGAGGAAGGCAACATCCGCCTCTACGTCTTCGAGGACGGCTGGTTCTGGTACATCCCCTTCGCCGGGGACGTGACCAGCGTGGGCTGCGTGCTCCACGGGCGCGCGGTCTCCGCCCGCGAGGGCATCGAGGCCATCTACGCGCAGATGATCGCGCGCTGCCGGGGCGTCGCCGAGAACCTCCGCGACGCCGAGCGCATCACCCCCGTGCAGAGCGCGGCGAACTTCTCCTACCGGACGGAGCCCGTGGTGGGCGACCGCTTCGTCTGCGTGGGCGATTCGGTGGTCTTCATCGACCCCATCTTCTCCACCGGCGTGTTCGTCGCGATGCAGTCCGCGGAGCTGGCGGCGGCCGAAATCCTCCGCGCGTTCCGCGACAACCGCTTCGAGGTTCGACGCTTCGGCGGCTACGTCCGGCGGGTGCAGCGCGGGCTCCGGCCGTTCACTCGCTTCATCAACCGTTACTACGAGCCCGCGTTCCTGGAGGTGCTGCTCCGGCCGCGGGAGAACTACGGCATCCTCGACAGCGTCACCGGCCTCCTCGCCGGCGGCGCCTTCATCCGCATGCCCTTCCGCATGCGCGTGTCGCTGATGGTCTTCTCTCTCGCCGTTCGGATCAATACCTGGCGGCGACGTTGGCTCGGGTTGCCGGTCGAGTCCCGGCTCACGTGGTGATGCCCACCCCCGGATTCGACACGGACGTCCTGATCGTCGGCGGAGGGCCTGGGGGCTCGACCACCGCGACGTTCCTCGCCCGCTCCGGGCTCGACGTCACGGTGGTGGAGCGCGAGCCCTTTCCCCGGTTCAAGGTGGGCGAGTCGCTGGTGCCGAACTGCATGCCGATCCTCGAGCGGCTCGGCGTGCTCGGCGACGTCAAGACCCACGGTTTCCTCGACAAGTTCGGCGTCACCTTCCACGATCAGGAGCTCGAGCGCGAGGCCACGTTCACGTTCCGCGAGGGGCGTCCGTGGCCGCACTTCACCTACGACGTGCACCGCGCGGAGTTCGATCAGGTGCTGCTCGACCACGCGGTGCGGACGGGCGCGCGCCGGCTCCAGCCCGTCACGGTGGAGAAGGTCGCGTTCGATGCCGACGGCGTCACCGCGCGCCTGAGCGACGCGGACGGCGAGCGGACGCTGCGCGCCCGCTTCCTCGTGGACGCGAGCGGGCGCGACGGCTTCCTCGCCTCGCGCCAGGGACGGCGCGAGCCCATGCCCGGCCTCGGCAAGGTGGCGATCTTCGCCTACTTCCAGGGCGCCAAACGCTGGCCCGGCCGCGAGGAGGGCAATGTCCGCATCTACATCTTCCCCGAGGGCTGGTTCTGGTACATCCCCCTCGCGCGGGACGAGACCAGTGTCGGCTGCGTGCTCCACTCACGGGTGGTGAAGGCGCGCGAGGGCACGCCCGAGGACCTCTTCCGCGCCATGGTGGAGCGCTGCGAGCTCGTGCGCGACAACCTCGAGGGCGCTCGGCAGGTGACTCCCATGTACACCGCCGCCAACTTCGCCTACGCGGTGGACCCCATCGTGGGCGACCGCTTTCTCTGCGTGGGCGACGCGGTGGCCTTCGTGGACCCGATCTTCTCGGCCGGGGTGTTCCTCGCCATGGCGGAAGGGGAGATGGCGGCGAAGGAGATCGTGGAAGCCTTCCACTCCGGGCGCTTCGAGGCGCGACGCTTCGGGGGTTACGCGCGGCAGGTGCGCCGCGGCATGCGGCCCTTCACGCGCTTCATCACACAGTTCTACGACCGCCAGTTTCTCGAGATCTTCATGAACCCGCGGGACACCCTCGGGCTGATCGACGCGGTGACCTTCGTCCTCGCGGGCGGCGCCTTCCATCGTATCCCCCCGACGATGCGGTTCCGCATCGGGCTCTTCTGGGCCATCGTGCGTATCAATCGCCGCATCCGGCGGCGGCAGGGGCGAGCCGAGTCGCGCCTCGAGTACTAGACGGCCGATGCGCCGCCTGTTCCCGCGCGGCTACGGCTTCACCGTGCTCGGCATCGCGGTGGGCATGGCCGGGCTGGTCGCCCTCGGCGCCATGGCCGAGCGCATCAGCCGCTTCATCGAGGGCGGCGACCGCTTCGTGCTCGGCCAGATCTCGGTCGCCGGCGAGGGGATGGGCATGGGCGCGGGCTTCACCGCGGGCGGCCTCCTCCCCGCCGCGCGCTTGGCCGAGATCGCGAAGGTGCCGGGCGTCGCGCTCGTGCAGCCGCAGGTGATGCTCCCCATCAACCCGAGCACGTCGAGCTTCATGACCCTCACGCAGGAATTGCTGATGGGCATGGACCCGAGCGCGCCACAGGCCAACCGCAACTACCAGACGCTGCCGATCCGGAAGGGGCGGAGCCTCGCCCCCGGCGACCGCGGCGTCGCGGTGCTGGGCCTCGACTTCGCGGCCTCCCACAAGCTGGACGTGGGCGGCGTGCTGCCGATGGGCGCCCTCGAGTTCAAGGTGGTCGGCATTCTCGACAAGACCCTGACCGCGCCGGATCGCTTCGCTATGGTCTCACTCGAGGATGCCCGCGACGTGTGGCTGCGCCGCGATCCGTTGCTCTTCCGGGTGTTCGGCGGCGGCGGGCTCACCCGCGCCGATCTCAACTCGGGCGCCGCGGTGGCCTGGCAGGACGGCGTGGATCCCAACGACCTCGCGCGGCGTATCCAGGCCAGCGTGAAGGGCGTGAACGTGACGATCCCGAGCGAGCTGTCCGAGATGCTGCGCACCTCCACCGCCTTCTTCTCGGCGCTCCTGGTCGGCATCGGCACCCTGGCCCTCGTGATCGGCGGGCTCTCACTCGCGAACACCGTCACCGCGGCGGTCTTCGAGCGCATCCGTGACTTCGGGGTGAAGCGCGCGCTCGGCGCGACCGACGTCCAGCTCCTCCGGGAAGTGCTGGGCGAGGCGCTCGGCGTGAGCCTCTGGGGCGTCGGGCTCGGCGTCGCGCTCGCGCTCGGCATCGGCTTCGTGGTGGACTCGCGCACGGTGCGCGAGGGCCAGCAGCTCTTCTTCTTCTCGCCGCGCCTGCTCGGCTTCACCTTCGTGTTCGCGCTGCTCCTCGGGTCGCTCGCCGCCGCCTACGCCACGCTCCGCATCACGCGGCTGTCGCCGGCCGAGGCGATCCGCCGGGGGACCTGAGCGGTGCGGGTGCGGGCGAGCGGGCTGGGCAAGGTCTACCCGGGCATCGACGGCGCGCCACCCGTGCGCGTCCTGGACGACGTGAGCCTCGATGCCGAACCGGGCCAGGTGCTCGCGGTGATCGGCCAGTCCGGCTCGGGCAAGTCCACGCTCCTGCACCTGCTCGGGCTGCTCGAGCCGGCCGACGCGGGGGAGATCCGCTTCGACGACACGCGGGTAAGCCATCTGGGCCGCCACGCGCAGTGCCGGGTGCGCGGCACGCAGATCGGCTACGTGTTCCAGTCCTTCCTCCTGCTGGGAAGCCTTACCGCGCTCGACAACGTGCTGCTCGCCGCGCGCTACGTGGGGCGCGACCGCCGCGACGCGGAGCGCGATGCCCTCGCCCTGATGGAGCGGCTGGGCGTGCTCCACCGGCGCGGCCACTATCCCGCCCAGCTCTCCGGCGGGGAGCAGCAGCGCGTGGCCTACTGCCGGGCCGTGCTCAATCGCCCGCCGCTGCTCCTCGCCGACGAGCCCACGGGCAACCTCGACGACACGCACGCGCGCGTGATCCTGGACGAGCTGCGCGCGCAGGCGCGCGAGCGCGGCGCCACCGTCATCCTCGTCACCCACCGCCCCGACGCCGCCGCGACCGCGGACGCCTGCCTGCGTCTGGCCGCCGGCCGGCTCGCGAGGGGCTGAGGCCCGCGGGCGTGCGCGCCGCCGTCCTCGTGGCGCTCGCCACGGCGGCGCTGGCCCTCCTGCTGCTCCTGCCCGGGCTGGGCGCCGTGCCCTTCGACGACCCGGGCGAAGGGCAGCACGCGGAGATCGCCCGCGAAGCGTGGCGATCGGGCGACTGGCTGACGCTTCACCTCAACGGCGTGCGCTACTTCGACAAGCCGCCGCTGCTCTACGCGCTCCAGGCCGCGGCCTTCAGCGCCGGCGGCGTCTCGGAATGGTCGGCCCGCCTCGCGCCCCTGAGCGGCGCGGTGCTGGCCGTTGCGGGGACGGCGCTGCTGGGCGCGCGGCTGCTCGGGCCTGGCCCGGGCCTGCTCGCTGGCGTCGCCCTCCTGTCGTGCGCACTGTTCGCCGCCTTCGCGCGCTACGTGCGGCCGGAGACGCTGTTCCTCGCCGCGATACAGTGGGGGTTCACCGGCCTCATCGTCGGCTGGCGCGAATCGCGGCGCGCGTGGTCGCTCGCCGGCTGCGTGGCGCTGGGGCTGGCCGCGCTCGCGAAGGATCCGATCGGACTCGTCGGCCCGCTCCTCGCCGTGGCGGGCGCGGCCGCGCTGGCCGGCCGTTTCCGTCCCGTCAGGGCCTGGCTTCCGCCGCTCGGCATCGTCCTCATGGCGGTAATCGGCGGCGGCTGGTACGCGCTCGCCGCCGCGCGGAACCCCGGCTTTCTCTGGTACGTCATGGTGGACAATCACGCGCGCAACGCGGCCCTCGTGCGGCTCTTCCCCGACGAGGACGTGCCGATCTCGGCGCTCGAGTTCCTGGCGACCACCGCGCTGGGCGCCTTCCCCTGGGTCGTGCCCGCCGTGCTCGCCGTGGTCGCCCTCGCGCGCCGGCGGGCGTGGCGGCATCCCGTAGAGGCTCCGTGGGTGGCGCTGGCCCTCTGGGCCGCGGGCAGCGTGGCGCTTTTCGCGCTCGTGCCGTTCCGCCTCCCCCACTATGGCTTGCCCGTGTATCCGGCGATCGCGCTGCTCGCCGCGCGGTGGTGGGCCGAGCGCGTGCCGCGGCAGGTGCGTGCGGCGGGGTGGCTGCACCTCGGGCTCTTCGCGCTGGTCGCGGCGGGCTGCGCGCTCGGCACGGCGAGCGACGGCCGGCTCTTCACCGCGGAGGTGCTCGGCGTCTCCGACGTGACGGCGCGCAAGGCGACCACCGCGGCAGCGGGCACCTCGCTCACGGCGCTCTGGCCCCAGTTCGCGCGGCTGCTGGAGCGCGCCACCGTCGTCTTCACGCTCGGCGCCGCCGCCCTCCTGGTCGTGCTCGTGCTCTCGCGGCGCCGGCCGCGAGGTGAAGGCTTGGTGGCGCCGCTCGTCGCGCTCACCATGCTCGCGATGGTGCCGCTGGTGGGCGCCGGGTTGGGCGTCCTCTCGGCGTCGCGCGCGGTGCCCCGGCTCGCCGCCGAGGTGGCGGCGCGGACGCGGCCCGGCGATCTCCTCGTGCACGAAGGCCCCATCGAGGTCTCGGGGGCGCTCGAGCTCTACTCCGGCCGCCGGCCCGCGCTGCTCGACGGCACGCGAAGCGTGCTGGGCTTCGGCGCCACCTATCCCGAGGCGCGCGACACGTTCTGGACGCGCGAGCGCTTCCAGCGTGAGTGGAGCTCGGACCGGCCGGTGTACCTGGTCACGCCACGCGCGCCCGCCGCGAGCGTCATCGCCACGGTGCCGCCCGATCGACGGCATCTTCTCCTGGAGGACAACGGCCGCCGACTCTACGTGAACGCGCCTCAGCCCTCGCGGTAGAGCACGAGCAGGAGGCCGACCAGCGCCAGCGCCGGCGGCCAGATGCGCGCGGGGATGCGGCGGTCCGCCCCGGGGAGGCGGAGCTCGAGCCAGCGCGTCCAGCCGATGAGCACACCGAGCAGGCCCAGCGGCAGGTGCGTGACCTCCATGAGATAGGACTCCTTCACGCCCACCAGCGGATGGGCGTGGGCGAGCAGCAGCCCGCCGCCCACCGCCATGAGGAGCGGCGCCACGCGCGCCCATCCGGGCGCGGCAAGCCGCCGCTCGAGGACCAGCCACTCGAAGAGCCCCAGGACGGCGGGCAGGAGTGCCAGCGCGCGATGCTGGAGCACCTCCGGATCCACGAGGCTTCCCCAGAAGGTCTGCGTCGGGCTCAGCGGCCACGCGTTTGGATCGGTGCGCAGCAGAAGGAAGGCGGACAGCGCCAGGAACACGAGTGGCCAGTGCCGCGCCCAGGCCATGCCGGCCAGTCGGTGGAGGGCGGCGAGAATCCCGATGAAGAGCACGAAGGCGCCGGCGACATTATGGTTGTACTCGGACCACGCGATATCGGCGGCGGTGCGAGGCGCGAGGGGATCGTCGATCGCGGCAGCCGAGGCGAGCTCGGTGAAGCTCGGGGTCGAGAAGGCGGGCCAGCGCGGTGCGAAGCGGGCCGCGATCTCCGCCGCGGTGGCGCGGTCGCGGACGATGTCGACGCCGGGCGGCGCCGAGCCGAGTGACGCGGCCACGAACACCAGTGTGACGGCGAGCCCCGCCTCGACTTCGACGAAGCGGCCCAGCCGGACGGGCAGCATCGTCCGCGTCGGGGGGAGGCGGCGGACCGCGCGGAAGTTGGCCGCTCCCAGGGCGAGGAGCCCGATCACGAGCGCGGTCTTCGCGAGCAGCATGCCCCCGTACGCGGTGCCGATCAGCGCGCCCGGATCTCCCACGTACACCAGCGCCAGCAGGAGCCCGCTCGCGCCGAGCACCGCCACCGCGACCTGCGCCACGCGCGAGAAGGCCCGGAGCGCGCCGGCGGGCCACGCGACGTCGCCGCGCGCCAGCACGAGGACGATGAGGTGGACGAGCCCGCCGCCCCACACCGCGCTGGCGAGCTGATGGAGCACGTCCACGGCGAGCAGTGTCTCGCGCCCGTGGAGCCGGGCGGTGGCGTGGCTGGTCCAGGCGGCCGTGCCCGCGGCGGCGAGTCCCGCGCCGAGCAGCGCCAGCCACGGGCCGTCCGTGCGGGGCCGGCGCGCGATCCAGGTCGCCGCGCCGAGCGCGGCCAGTCCCGCCGCCATCCGGAGCGCGCTCGCCCGGGCGAGGGGCGTGGCCAGGAAGTCGGCGAGAGGCCAGGCCGGCTCGTCCGCCACGCTGCTGAGAATCAGGAGGAGCGCGGTCGCCTGTGCCGCGAGCAGGAGCAGTCCCCCGGCGCGGACCAGGCGCACGACGTGGCGGCGGAGAACCGAGGCGTCGGCGGCGCCTGTCAGCCAGGGGCGGAGCACCGCGAGACCGAACACCGCGCCCCCCAGCACGAGCGCCTGGCCGAGGAGGCCCAGTGCGCGCAGGAGGACGAGGGCGAGCGGGACCACGGGACCTGAGTATCCCACACGGGGCGGCCGTCCCGGTCGGCCGGCGGCGTGTATCATAGAGCCGCGTCCATGGCGCCCGATTACCTGCGTACACTGTTCCTCCATCCCCCTTCCGCCGACGGCTTCGACGGCGGCGCCGGCTCCCGATACCAGGCCAAGCGCGAGATCCGCTCGTTCTGGTATCCCACGTGGCTCGCCCAGCCTGCCGCGCTGGTGCCCGGCTCGCGCCTGATCGATGCCCCGCCGGACGGCCTCACGCTGGACGATGTGCGCCCGCTCGCGCGGCAGTACGACCTCTGCGTGATGCACACGAGCACGCCGTCCTTCGCCGCGGACGTCCGGGTGGCGGAGGCGCTGAAGGCCGAGCACGCCGGGCTCACCATCGGCATGGTCGGCGCTGCGGTCGCGGTGGCGCCGAACGCTTCGCTGGAGGCGAGCCCGGCGCTCGACTTCGTGGCCGGCAACGAGTTCGACTTCACGATCGAAGAGGTCGCGCGCGGCGTGCCGCTCGCACAGATCGCTGGCCTGTGCTATCGGCAGAACGGCCACGTCGCGCACACGCGTCCGCGCCCGATCCTGGAGGACATGGACCGCCTGCCCTTCGTGACGCCGGTCTACCGGCGCGACCTGACGATCCCGAACTACGCGATCGGCTATCTCCAGCATCCCTACGTGTCGCTGTACACCGGGCGCGGCTGCCGCTCGAAGTGCACGTTCTGCCTCTGGCCGCAGACGGTGGGCGGGCAGCGTTACCGGACGCGGAGTGTCGAGCATGTGGCGGAGGAGATGGCGCTGGCCCAGCGCCTCTTCCCCGAGGTGCGCGAGTTCTTCTTCGACGACGACACCTTCACCGATGATCTGCCGCGCGCCGAAGCCATCGCGAAGCGGCTGGGGCGGCTCGGCGTCACCTGGTCGGTGAACGCCAAGGCCAATGTGCCCGCGTCCACCCTCAAGGTGCTGCGCGACAACGGGCTGCGCCTGCTCCTCGTGGGCTACGAGTCTGGCGTGCAGCAGATCCTCAACAACGTGAAGAAGGGCGTGCGGCTCGACGCGGCGCGGACGTTCACGCGCGAGGCCAAGCGGCTCGGCATCGCCATCCACGGCACCTTCATCCTCGGGCTACCGGGGGAGACCCGCGAGACCATCCAGGAAACGATTCGCTTCGCGCGGGAGATCGACCCCCACACCATCCAGGTGTCTCTCGCTGCGCCGTATCCGGGCACGGCGCTCCACGCCGAGGCGCTGCGCAATGGCTGGCTCGAGTCGGAGGACCTCGTGGACGCGCGCGGCGAGCAGCGGAGCGCCATCGGCTACCCGCACCTTCCACGCACGGAGATCTTCCAGTCGCTCGACCTCTTCTACCGCCGCTTCTACTTCCGTCCGCGCAAGATGATCTCGCTGGCCGGCGAGATGGTGCGCGACCGCCGGGTGCTCAAGCGGCGCCTCGCCGAGGGCCGCGAGTTCCTCACCTTCCTGCGCCGCCACCGCTAGCCGGCGCCGAGCGCGGGGCGGCCTCGCCCCCGTGCTAGCATGACGGCATGAAGGTGCTGGTGATCGACGCGATCGCGCCTGAGGGGCTTGCCTTCCTCCGCGAGCGCGGCTTCCAGGTCGACGAGGTCTCGAGCAAACTGCCGCGCGAGGAGCTGCTGGCGCGGCTCGGCGACTACGAGGCCATCATCACCCGGTCTTCCACCACCGTCACTCCGGAGTTCCTCGCCCACACGCGGCGCCTGCGCATCCTCGGACGTGCGGGCGTGGGCGTGGACAACATCGACGTCGATGCCTGCTCGCGCCAGGGCGTGGTGGTCGTCAACGCCCCCTACGGCAACGTGGTGTCGGCCGCCGAGCACACCGTGGGCATGCTCCTGGCGCTGGTGCGGAAGATCCCGTTCGCCAACGAGACCCTCAAGGGCGGTACGTGGGATCGCGCGGTGTATGGGACCGAGCTGTTCCGCAAGACGGCCGGGGTGATCGGCCTCGGCAAGGTGGGCTCGCGGGTGGCCGCGCGGCTGCGCGCCTTCGACATGACGGTGCTCGTCTACGATCCGTACATCCCCGAGAGCCGCGCCCGCGAGCTCGGCGTCCGGCTCACCGATCTCGGGACGGTGCTGGCCCAGTCCGACGTGATCACCGTGCACGTGCCATTGACGGAGGAGACCGAGAACCTCCTCTCCGCCCGCGAGATCGCGCTCATGAAGCCCGGGGTGCGACTGGTCAACTGCGCGCGGGGCGGGATCGTCCACGAGGGCGATCTCCTCGCCGCGCTCGACTCGGGCCGGGTGGCGGGGGCGGCGGTGGACGTCTGGTCCGAAGAGCCGCCGGTTTCCGATCTCGTCAAGCGATTGATCGCGCACCCGCGGCTGGTGGGCACGCCGCATCTCGGCGCCAACACCTCCGAGGCCCAGGTGAACGTGGCGGTGGACGTGGCGCGGGAGATCGCCGCGTTCCGCGACGGCGAGCTCGTCGAGCACGCGGTGAACATCCCGGTGGGTGATCGGGAGAGCATGGCCGAGCAGCGGCCGTTTCTCGCGCTGGCGGAGACCCTGGGCCGCTTCTGCGTGCAGCTCGAGCGCGACAACGTCGAGCGCGTCGACGTGGAGGTGGCGGGTCACGTGGGCCGCCGCGACCCCGAGCTGATCGCGCGCGCGGTGCTGAAGGGGCTCCTCGGCAAGGTCACCGCGCAGGCGGTCAACCTGGTGAACGCGCACCTGGTGGCCCGCGAGCGCGGGGTGGCGGTGGCGGTGCGCGCCGACGAGGCCGCGGGGTCGGGCTACACCAACCTCGTGACCGTCACCACCCACGCCGGCGCCGGCCGCAAGATCATCGCGGGCACCGTCTTCGACGGGACGCCTCGCATCGTGCGGCTCCGCGACCTGCACATCGAGTTCATCCCCGAGGGCCACATCCTGGTGCTCTCCTACGAGGACCGGCCGGGCATGGTCGGCAAGATCGGCTCCATCCTCGGCCGGCACAACGTCAACATCGCCTCGATGCACGTGGGTCGGCGGACGCGGCGCGGCGGCGCCATCGTGGTGCTGCTGCTCGACGAGGCGGTCACGCCCGAGGTGATGGAGGAAGTGTCCAAGGCGGTGGAGGCCGACTTCACTCGCCTCATCCGGCTCGACCCGTGAGCCGCCGCCACGCCGCCCGCGCCGCGATGCCGCAGGGCGCGGCCCCCTTCGAGCCGCGGCCGTGGGGCGGCTACCAGACGCTCGAGAAGGGCCCCGGCTATCAGGTCAAACGCTTGGTAGTCCAGCCCGGCCATCGCTTCAGCTTGCAGAAGCACCGCCGGCGCGCCGAGCACTGGACCATCGTCGCGGGCTCGGCCAAGGTGACCCTCGACGGCCGGAGCCGGCGTCTGGGCCCGCGTCAATCGGTCACGGTGCCGCGCGGAGCCTGGCACCGCGCGGAGAACGTAGGCCGCGTGCCCGTCATCATCGTCGAGGTGCAGTTCGGCACCTATCTCGGCGAGGACGACATCATCCGCAAGCAGGACGACTACGGGCGCGCCGGTCGCTAGTCGCTCCCGCCGGGGTAGAAGTGGGCGCCCAGCCCGATGTAGTCGATCTTGTTCTTGTAGAACTGCCCGTTCGGTGAGTTGCCGCTGAAGTATTCCAGCATGACCAGGAGCCGCCGCCCCAGGATGCGCGCCCGGTCGAACTGCAGCCCCGCTCGCACCGAGTAGTTCGGGCTCCAGCTGTTCTCCTCGTGGAGTTGCACGTCGGTCGCAACCACCGTCGTGACGTGCGGCATGAAGCCCAACCGGTGCTTCCACTCGAGACCGGCCTGAGCCGACCAGGGCTTGAGATTCGAGGGATCCTGGTCGAAGAGATAGCCGCCGCCTGCATAGAGGCGGACCTGCCGCTCGAACAGGTGATACGAGAGCTTGAGGTCCACGGCCTCGTAGCTCAAGTTGATGCGATTGGTCTTCGTGCGCAGCAGGAACTCGTCGCCCAGGTGCGAGCTCTGGTGGTAGAGCCGCGTGAGCAGCTCGAACGGGCCCTGCGCGTAGGCGCCCGTGAAGGCGGCGAAGTAGTCGGCGTTCACGAGATCGTGGGACTTGGAGTCCATGTCGAAGATCGCGAAGACGCCGGCCTGGATCCCGACCTCCCAGTAGCCGCCGAACGACGTGATGGCCTGCCGGTAGAGCGGGATGGTCTCGCCGAAGCTCACCGAGGCGATGTGCGTGAAGTCGGGATCGTCCAGATAGCGCTGGATCGATGCGCCGAAGTGGGGCCAGCGCGGATCGGCGAGCAGGGGATCGAAGATGAGCCCGTTCGGCAGGAAGCCGGTCTCGATGGCCTCCGGCGCCCAGTCCGGCGCGGGCGGCGGCAGCGTGGCGCCGGTCGCCGGCGCGCCCGCGGGCGCCGCCGCGATCGTGGGCGGGGCGGTGGGCGCGACCCCCGGAGTCGGCGCCGGACCCAGGAACTCGACGCGCACGGCGCCGGGCACGCGGGCCAGCGCCGCCGCGATGCGCCCGCGATCGGCCTCGCGGGCGGCCGTCACCTGGATGACCCCATCGGTGACGCGAATCGTCGGGGCGCTGGGGCCCAGCGTCTCGCGGAGCAGGGCCGTGGCGTAGCCACGGAGAAAGTCGTCGTCGGCGCCCGCGAAGGCGAGATCGGGTCGGAAGAGAACGGCCAAGGCCAGGGCCAGAACGCCAAGGGTCGCACGCATGGGCGGTCTCCTCGGGATGCCGCCCCAGGCGTTCGCTGCCCGCCGCGGGGCGCGGTCGTGTGCGCGTCTGCCCCTACTCTCTCACGCGTGTCGACGGTCGACGATGCGCGAGGAGGACCTCGTGACCGCAGGCCCTAGCGCGTAACCGGCGGCGGCGGAGGCGGTGGCGGGGGTGGGGGTGGGGGCGGGGGCGGGGGCGGAGGGGGCGGGTTCGCCACGCGCCGGTAGGTCCGCGCGCCAGGAATCTGGTGGCCCTTCGCGTACATGCACTGCTGGTACGCAATGTCATAGCGCTGCTGCACGCTCGCCCCCGCGTAATAGCCGGCATTCGCGCCGGACGCGGTCCCGCCCAGCAGGCCGGCGCCCGCGCCGATGGCGGCGCCCGCGGCCGGGTTGCCGACCGCGGCGCCGATGGCGGCCCCGAGCCCCGCGCCGATCAGCGTGCCCCATACCGAGCCGGCGGCGGTGTTCTGGTTGAACGCGGTCGAGGGATCGCCTGACTGCGTCTGCGCCCACTGCCGGCAGCTCGCGTCATCGGCCTGGAACTCCTCGAATGACCTGCTGGGGCCCGGCATGACGGCCACGCTGGGACCGGCCGGCGCGGTGGCGCAGCCGGCCGCGAGCGCGGCCACCACGACGGCGGCGGTCCCGCGGCGCACGAGCGATGTCCGCGAGGTCACGATGCTCACCGGTCGTAGATCTGCTGCAGCTCCGACTGCAGCTGCTGCATGCGCGCCTTGACCTGACCCGCCCGCGCGAGCTGCTCCGGCGTCAGCACCGAGCGCACCTCGAGGGCGATCTGCGCGCTGTCCTGGAGGAGCTGCTCGCGAAGCGCCGCGATCTGCTTGAGCAGGGGCTGGAGATCCGTAGCCTGCACCGGGGCCGGCCCCAGGAGCTTGTCGGCCAGCTCGTCCTGGGCGCGCCGGAGCTGCTCGACGGTGTTGCGAGTGACCGTGCGGTGATTGGTGAGGATCACGCGCACCTTGCCGTCCTGCTCGGGGGTGAGCTTGGCGGCCCGGATCAGCAGGGGCAGGGCCATGCCGCCTTCGCGCCCCCAGCCGCCCCGTTCGGGCCGCATCTGCGCGGAGGCGGGAAGGACCGAGCCCAGCAGCGCCGCCGCCAGCATCAAGGCCATGGCCAGGGGGAGCCGGGCCGTCCGGCTGGAGATCGTCGAGGTCATCACGTCACGCCTCCTCACGATGCGCCCGCACCACATCCCGATCCTATCAGCCACTCGGGCCCCGTGCACTCGCTCGGCTGCTCCTCGTCGTCGGAGACCACGGACTCCACCGCTTCGGTGTTCGCCTCCGCGGTGGCGGTGGCGTCCCCCCGCAACGAGAAGAGGGCCGCCGACACCTGGGTCAGCATGGCACGGGCCTCCTCGGGGCGCATGGTCGGCGGCACGTAGGTCACGGCCCGCCACACCGTCACCTCGACCCAGAGTAGCGCCGCCAGCGCCGTCGCCGTCGCCAGGGCCGCGGCGGGAATCCAGCGGCGGAACGCGGGCGCGGGCCGCCGGTGCGGCGCGGGACCATCCAGCGTGCGCGTGATCACGGTGAGGTCGCGCGTGAGGCCCTGCGCCCGCCGCGTGCAGGTCAGGCACGAGTCCAGGTGCCGTCGGTCCGCCGGCTCGGCGAGGCCGGCCTGCGCATGGATGAGCGCGCGCTCGGATAGATGCCTCATGCCGGTTCCCGGAGGGTCCGCCGCATCCGGTGCACCGCGCGGAAGAGGTGGCGCTTCACGCTTCCGGCCTTCAGCCCGAGCGCGTCGGCGATTTCCGGGCCCGAGAGGCCTTCCATGTGGCGGAGGACGAACACCTCGCGCTGCCGGTCGGGGAGCGACCGGAAGCTCTGCCAGATCTGTTGCCGCGTCTCGGCGCCGATGGCCAGCTCCTCCGGTGACGGGTCCGCGTGGCGAAGCGGAACCGTCTCGATCGGCTCACTCCATCGCCGGAAGCGCCGCCACCAGCCGGCCCGCCGCCGGTCGCGGCAGGTGTTGACCGCGATGCGGGTGAGCCAGGGTCCCCAGTCGTCCGGAGGCCCTTGCCGCTGCAGCGCCTCAAGCGCCTTCACGAGCACGTCTTGCACTACTTCCTCGGCCTCCTGCCCGTCGGCGAGCAAGAGGCCACAGAGGCGCCGGAGCCGCCCGGAGTGACGCTCGAGCAGAGGCCCGAGCTCATCCTGGCGACTCATGGGAGCATCCACGGCCCGTTGGACGTGGCGGCGCCCTTCCTAGTTTACTGACGAGTGAGGGGGCGGGAAGGTTGACGGGAAGCGGGGGCGCCGGCTCAGCGCATCCACGGGGAAATGCCGAGATAAATCGCGGCCAGGCCCAGGTACTCGTGAAGGACGGCCTCCGCCTGCCGGCGGCTTCGCCACCACGGACCTTCCGGTCGACCGTAGGGAGTCCCGCGGACGATGGCCTCGACGTCGCCGTTCCCGCCCCGGTACCAGATAGTTTTGACCCGGCGAGTGTGCTCCGGGGTGCTCACCAGGATCACGCGACGCCAGCCCCGCGCCTGGGCCTCACGCTTGACCAGGGCCAGCTCATCCTCGGTGATGCGGACCGGCTCGGTCATTACCACGAGGGCACCGGCCGGGACGCCGAACCGGAGCAGGGCCTGTCGGGACTCGGCCTGTAGATCGAGCGGGCGCACCTCCAGCGCCACCAGCGCCTCCACGGTCTCGGGATTGGTGGGGCGCGAGATCAGCACCCGCGGCGCCCAGCCCTGACGATAGAGATCCGCGGCGCCCCGCTCGCGGAACGGGGTGCCGCCCGCGACCACCACGATGGCGTCCGCCTCGGCGAGCGCGTCCTCGATGGACAGGTTCGAGGCGAGCCAGCGGAGCACGGGGGCGTGCACCGCCCAGACGAGGAGCGCGAGGGTGAGGAGGCAGAGCGCCGCGATGGCGGCGCGGCGCGCGTTCACCACCTGCGGCGTCCCAAAAACTTGGAGCACGAGAGGACGCGCTTGTACGATTGCCGCGAGGAGGAATTGCCCATGCGCCGTTTGTTCATATTGTCGGTGGCCGTCCTGGCTCTCTCCGCATGCGCGTCGTCACCGCGCGTCCAGCGGAGCGAGTTCGAAGACATTCCGGTTCCCAAGGGCCTCAGCGTGGACATGGAGAAGTCCACCATCATCGAGTCGCCCTCGGTGAAGGCCGCCCGCATCTTCTACAAGGGGCGCCTCGAGCCGGAGAGCCTCGCCACCGCCTTCCGGACCACACTGGAGGCCAATGGGTGGCGGCATCTGTCCTCGACCATGGCCTCGGGGAAGGGTACCACGCAGGTCTACGACAAGCCGGGGAACTCTCTGCAGATCGTGATTTATGAAGGGATTTATTACACCTGGGTGGAGCTATCGGCTACCAAGGTGGTGACGGGCGCGCTCGCCGCTCCCGCCGCGACGCCGATTCCGACGGCCACTCCCGTCCCACCCGTCCGACAGTAGCGCGCTCGCCGCAACTTGGCCCCGCTCCTCGTTCCGGGAGCGGGGCGTGACGGCGAGCGCGAGGCTCTTTCCTGATTTGATCTACGGTCGCCCCAAGGGGCGACCTCTGTAGGGAGGCCCTTCGGCCTTCGCCCTACGGGCGTCGCCAGGCGCGGCCGTCGCGCTCGATGAGCGTATCGGCCTCGGCGGGCCCCCAGCCGCCCGCCTCGTAGTTGGGGAACTTGCGCGGATCGCCGCTGCCCCAGACGTGGAGCACCGGCCCGAGCAGTTCCCACGCGAGATCGACCCAGTCGCCGCGCGCATAGAGCGTGGCGTCCCCCTTCATCGCATCCAGCAGCAACCGTTCGTAGGCCTCGGGGGGCTCGCCGCCGAAGGACTGGTGGTAGTCGAAGTCCATCTCCACCGCCTTGATGCGGGGCTCGGGCCCCGGCAGCTTCGCGCCGAACTGGAGCGAGATGCCTTCGTCCGGCTGGATGCGGAGGATCAGGCGGTTGGCGGCTTCCGCGATCGCCTCGGGATTGCGGCGGAACACCAGGTGCGGCGTCCGGCGGAACTGCACGGCAATCTCGCTCGCGCGCTTGGCGAGGCGCTTGCCCGTCCGGAGATAGAACGGCACGCCCGCCCAGCGCCAGTTGTCGACGCCGAGCTTGAGCGCCGCGTAGGTCTCCGTGATGGATTCCGCGGACACTCCCTTCTCCTCGCGATAGCCGGGCACCCGCTGGCCTTCCACGAAGCCCTGGCCGTATTGCCCACGCACGGCCACCGTGTCCACGTCGGCCGGCGCGATCGGGCGGAGCGCGCGCATGACCTTGGTCTTCTCGTCGCGCACGGGATCGGAGTCGAAGGTGACGGGCGGCTCCATGGCGACCAGGCAGAGGAGCTGGAGGATGTGGTTCTGGATCATGTCACGCAGCGCGCCGGACTCCTCGTAGTAGGCGCCGCGGGATTCCACGCCCAGCGTCTCGCTCACCGTGATCTGCACGTGGTCCACGTGGTTGCGGTTCCACAGGGGCTCGAAGATCCCGTTGGCGAAGCGGAACACGAGGATGTTCTGCACGGTCTCCTTCCCGAGGTAGTGGTCGATCCGGTACACCTGATCCTCGGAAAAGACGCCGTTGACGACATGATTCAGGGCCCGCGACGACTCCAGGTCGCGGCCGAATGGTTTCTCGATGACCACCCGCACCCAGGCGTCCGTCGCGTCCGCGTTGCGCTGGAAGCCGGCTTCGCCGAGCCGCGTCACGATGTGCGGGTAGAGGGACGGAGGCGTGGACAGGTAGAAGAGGCGGTTGCCGCCGCTCCCGCGCTCCTGTTCAACCCTTTTGATAAAGGCCCCGAGGCCGGGGTAGAGGCCGGGGTCAGCCGGATCGCCGGTGTAGTAGAAGAGGGCCTGCGCGAAACGGTCCCACACCCGCGCCGACGGCGGCTGGACGCGCGCGAAGTCGGTCACGGCCTCGCGCATCGCCGCCCGGAACACTTCGTTGCTCATCTCGGTGCGCGAGACGCCGATGACCGCGAAGGGCTCGGGCAGCACGCGGCTCTGGAACATCGACCACAGGGCGGGGACGAGCTTCCGCTTGGTGAGGTCACCCGAGGCGCCGAAGATCACCATCACGCAAGATTCGTCGGCCATCAGCTTTTCCGTGCGAGCCCGCGCACCGTCTGCACCAGCTTGTCGAGAGCGGGCACGGGCTTGCCTTTGAGGTGAATCCGAGCCACGCGGCGGTCCCTCTCCGACAACGCCTGGAGGTCCCCCAGAGCCTGGGCCGCCTTCAGCGTGCCGAAGTTGTATCCCGCGCCGGGAATCGCGAGGTCGTCGGCGTCGTCGCCGGTGAGCTGGAGGTACACCCCGGTGGCCGGGCCACCCTTGTGGAGCTGACCGGTGGAGTGGAGATACCGCGGTCCGTAGTTGACCGTCGTGGCCACCTTGAGCCGGTCACGCAGGATCATGCGGAGCGCCTCCAGACGCTCCGCCACGTCCTTGTTAGGCGGGAGGTACGCCAGGATGGCGAGGTACTGGCCGGCCTCGGCCTGCGCGAGATGCGCCCACAGCCCCTCGCCGAGTGTCTCGGGCCGGTCCTCGCGGCCGGTCATGAGCGCCAGGCCGTCGGCTTCCGCCACCGCCTTCCACTCGGGCAGCCGGTGGACCTTGCGCCACTGACCGAGGAGGTCATTCGTCTTCTCCTTGGCCGCGGCCACGTTGGGCTCGTCGAAGGGATTGACCTCGAGGGCCGCACCCGCCGCGGCGGCAGCGATCTCCCAGCGGAAGAATTCCGCGCCGAGATCGACGAGGTCGCCGAGCTCGAGGCGGATCACGGGGTGCCCCTCCGCCGCGAGCTTACCGAGGGCGGTGTCGTGCGTGGTGTCGCCCTTCATCAACACGGACACGAACAGGCGATCCTCGCCGTACACCTCCGGGGCGCCCAGCGGCTCGCCGTCCACCGGCACCAGGCCCTTGCCGTCCTTGCCGAGCGACTCCGCGAGGAGCTGCTCGATCCACGCGCCGAGGGCGCGGAGCTTGTCCGAAAGGATCAGCGTGACCTTGTTCCGGCCCGCGCGCGCGAACCCGGCCAACGCCGCGCCCAGCCGCAGGCCGGGATTGTCCGCCGGGCTCGACTCGCGCCCGCACGACTCCAGCATCGCGGCCGCCCTCTCGACTACGCCGTTCACGTCCACCCCGAGCAGCGCGGCGGGCACCAGGCCGAAGTAAGACAGCGCGGAATAGCGCCCTCCGATGGAGGCGGGATTGAGGAAGGTGCGACGGAAGGCCGCCTCCGTCGCCAGCGTCTCCAGCGGTGTGCCCGCATCGGTGATCGCCACGAACTGCATGCCCGGCTTGGGCGGCTTGCCCGCTTCCACCTGCGCGCGGAAGTAGGCGTACAGCGACATGGTCTCGATGGTGCTGCCTGACTTCGTGGCCACCACGAACAGCGCACGCCCGAGGTTGATGCGCTCGAGGGTGCGCTTCACCGCGAGGGGATCCGTGGAGTCGAGCACGAGCAGATCGGGGAAGCCCATCTTCGACCCGAACGTGACGTTGAAGACCTCGGGCGCCAGCGAGGAGCCGCCCATGCCGAGGAGCACCACGTGCGTGTACTGCAGCCGCCGGATCTCGTTTGCGAAGCCGCGGAGCTCCTCGACGGCCTCGCGCATGATCGTGGGCGTCGTGAGCCAGCCGAGGCGATTGCGGATCTCCTCGGCCTCGCCGGGCCAGAGACTGACGTCCTTCGTCCACAGGCGGCCGATGAAGTCCTGCTCCTCCATCGCCTCGATCGCGGCGCTCACCGTCGGATGGCGGAGGGCGTTGGGCGGCGCGGCCACGGCCGGTGCAGCCGGCTCGGGCGGCTCGCTCTTCGACTTCGCCGCCGCGGCCGCGGGCTCGGGCTCGGGCGGCGGCGCACTCTGCCGCACCCCCGATGCCTTCGCCGCCCCGGACTTGCCCGTGGACTTGCCGGCCCACCGCGCCGGAGGCTCGGCCGGCTTCGCGCGTCCCTTCGGCGGGATGACCTCGAGCGTGTCCTCGTCGATCGAGATCACGCCTTCGCGGCGCGCAGGCCCGTCGCTCTCGGACTCGTCCTCGTCGACGACGCCGCCGGTAGCCTGTCGGATCAGCTCGGCCGCCGCGGCGGCGAGCGGGTCCGTGGGCCGCGGGCCTCGGTCCTCGACCCGTGGACGCGGCGGTATCGGGGGCGGTGCGGGGCGACCGGGCCGCAACGGAGGCGGCGGGACCGAGCCGCGCGGCGGCGCCGGGGTCGCGGTGGCAACCGGAGCCGCCGCGGCGGCGGGTGCGGTCGCGGCGGGTGCCACAGACGCGGGTGACGCGCCCGCCGGCGGAGCGGGCTTGCTCGCCGGCGGGCGTGGCGGCGCCGGCGGCGCCGCGGCCGGCGCCACCGCGGTGGGTCGCGGCGGCGCCGGGGCTCCGTCCTTGTCGGGGACGGGCAGCGCGCCCTCGATCTGCGTGATCTTCGCCACGCGGCGGGTGTGGCGCTCCTCGCCGGAGAAGCGCGCCTCGAGCCACGCGCGCGTCACCTCGATGGCCGTCGGCTCGTCGAGCACACGCGCGCCCAGGCAGAGGACGTTCGCGTCGTCGTCCTCCCGGCTCTGGCGCGCGGTGAACACGTCGTGGCAGAGCGCGGCCCGAATGCCGCGGATCTTGTTCGCGGCGATGGAGGCCCCGACGCCGCTGCCGCAGACCAGCAGCCCGGCCTCCACGAAGCCTCGGAGCACCGCCTGCCCGACGGCGCGGGCGAAGTCCGGATAGTCCACCGGCTCCGCGGAGAATGTCCCGAGGTCGAGGATGTCGTGCCCGTCGGCCTCGAGGGCCGCGGCGAGCGGGCCCTTGAGGGCGAAGCCGGCATGATCACAGCCGAGCGCTAAGCGCATGGTCAGCGGTCTCCGTCGAGATCCTATTCTCTCAGGAGAGGGGAGAGCCGACAACGTTGTCGTAGAGGTGCTGCTGCCGGTCCCGGGCCGTCCGGAGGATGGCATGGCGTGTCGGATCCGGGGCCACCGTCGCGCCGAGCGGCGCCGGCGGCGGCGCGGGCGCCCCGAGCGCCTCGAGCACGCGCAGGGCGGCGCCCCGGCTGGACGCCTCTGCCTCCAGCGACAGCGTGATCGGATGCCCGAACGCGTCGGCGATCATCCGTGCCCATGCGCGCGAGTGCAGCAGCGCGCCGCCCGAGGCGATCACGCGGTGGTCCACCCCGGCCAGCGGGGCCAGGCGCTCATGGACGATGGCCAGGCGCAGCGCCACCGCCTCGAGCAGCGCGGCGGCGATGTCGAGGCCGCCGGTGGCGAGGGAAAGGCCCGCGATGGTGGCGCGCGCATCCGCTCGCCAGCCCGGGCTCCGCTCACCGGCGAGGAAGGGCAGGACAGTGAGTCTGTGAGCGTCCGGTGCGCGGGCGGCCAGGGCGGCCTCGAGCGCGTCGCCCTCGGGCAGGACGAGCAGATCCCGGCACCAGGCGAGCACGTTGCCGCCTTCCGAGGTCGCGCCACCCACGAGGGCGCGCCTGGCATCGATCCGATACCGCCACAGGCCCGTCGGAACCTTTGGGACGGCGGACAGTACCAGCCGCAGCGCCGCGGAGGTGCCCACGTTGAGCGCGATGCGCCCCGGCCCCGCGGCGTCGGACCCCAGATTCGAGCAGGCCCCGTCGCCCCAGCCCGGGAACCACGGCACGCGCGCAAGCGCGGGCCAGCGGGCCGCCCACTCCGGCGTGAGACCGGGCGCGGGCGTGTCGTCCACGGCGGGCAGGCGCGCGGCGTCGACCGCGCTCTCGGCAAGGAGCGGAGCATCCCACGCCACGCGGTCCTGATCGAAGATGCCGGTGCCCGACGCCATGGACACGCTCGCGCGGAGCACGCCGGTGAGTCGCCACAGGAGATACTCGGCGAAGCCGCACCACACGGCCGCGCGCGCGAACAGGCCGGCGTGCCGCTCGCGCAGCCACCGGAAGCGGGCCGGGTAGTAGGAGGCATGCAGGAGGGCGCCGGTGCGCGCGTGCACCGCCGCCCCGTCGAGGCGTGCGCGCAGCGCCGCCGCCGCCTCGGCGCTGCGCGTGTCCGCCCAGGTGAGCACAGGCAGCAGCGGGCGCCGCGCGTCGTCGAGGGCGAGCAGACTGTGCCAGAACACCGACGCGCCCACGCCGGCGATCTCGCGGGCGCGCGCGCCCGCGCCGGCGAGCGCCTGATCCACCGCGGAGGCCACCGCGTCCATCAGCGCCTCCGCCTCGAGCACGACCCCGCCGTCTGGCGCCACGCGCGCGGCGTAGGTCACGCGGCCCTCCGCCTCGGGCAGGGGCCGGCCCTCCGCATCGAAGCACGCCGCGCGCGTCGAGCTGGTGCCGACGTCCAGCGCCATCACGAGCATGTTGGGGTATATTCAACTACACAAACCCGAACGCCGGGGGATAACCATGACCATGATCCGGGTGCTGAGCCCGCAGGGCGAGATGCGAAGGGCCGGCCAGAGCCTGCCCGCGCTGCCCGCGAGCTTCCGCGGGCTCACCGTGGGCTTTCTCGACAACAAGAAGCACAACTTCGATCGGCTCGCCGCCGAGATGGGCGAGCTGATGAAGGAGCGCTGGGGCGTCGCCCGCGTCGTGCACCGTCAGAAGGCCAATGCGGCCACGCCCGCCGCGCCGGAGATCGTGGAGACGCTGGCGAAGGAGTGCGACGTCGTCTTCGCCGGATCCGCGGACTGAGGGTCCTGCACGTCGTGGAGTCTCCACGACTCGCTGGAAGTGGCCAAGCAGGGGACGCCGGCCGGGCTCATCTCGACCACGGTGTTCCAGAAGCTCGCACTCTCGGAGATGACGGCGCTTGGCGCCACCACGCTGCCGCTGCTCGTCGTGCAGCATCCCCTCGGCGGCGAGAAGCCGGAGGGGGTGAGCCGGCGCGCCGCCCAGGCGATGGAGCAGCTGGGTAGTCTCCTGAGCGCCCCGTGAGTCAGACCGACACCCTGCCGCGCGAGCTGGAGGTCGACGAAGACGCGGTCTACGACGAGTTCGTCCGTCGCGGCTGGTGCGACGGGCTGCCCTTCGTGCCGCCCACGCCGGAGCGGGTGCGCGCGATGGTGGCGGCGGGCACGGTGGATCCCGCGCGCTCGTTCGGTCTCATGCCGCCGCTCTGGCGCGACTGTACGGTGGAGAAGATCGCCGTCAACGCGGTGATGGCGGGCTGTCTCCCCGAGTACTTCCCGGTGGTGCTCGCCGCGGTGCAGGCGATCCTGGATCCCGCGTTCAACCTCTACGGGGTGCAGGCGACCACGCATCCCGTGGCCCCGCTCCTCATCCTGAACGGGCCCGTCGCCGCGACCATCGGCATGCACGCGGGCTCGGGCTGCTTCGGCCCGGGTTTTCGCCCCAACGCGACCATCGGCCGCGCCATCCGGCTCGTCTTGATGAACGTGGGCGGCGGCTGGCCGGGCCGTCACGACATGGCCACCCAGGGCAGCCCGGCCAAGTTCTCGTTCGCGATCGCGGAGGCGGAGGCGGCGAGCCCGTGGGCGCCGCTCCACGTCAGCCGCGGCTTCGCCGCGGAGCAGAGCGTGGTCACGATGTTCGGCGGCGAGGCGCCGCACAACGTCAACGACCACGTGGGCACCACCGCCGCGGGGATCCTCAACAACGTGGCCGACACCGCGGCCACGCTGGGCTCGAACGTCGGTTGGTACTTCTCGCAGAGCCAGCTCCTCGTCGTGCTCGGGCCCGAGCATGCCGCGACGATCGCGAGCGATGGATTCACAAGAGAAGACGTCCAGCGCTTCGTGTTCGAGCACGCGCGGATGCCCCTCGGGCGGCTCAAGCTCGGCGGCATGTACGGGATCCACGACTGGCCGCTCTGGATGCAGAAGGTGAGCGACGACACCACCATGCTGCCGCTGGTCCCCGCGGTGGAGGACGTCTACGTGATGGTGGCGGGCGGGCCGGGGAAGCACTCCGCGGTCGTGCCCAACTGCACCTTCAGCCGCGCGGTATCGCGCGTGGTGGAGCCGGCGCCCTAGCCGGAGCGGAGCGGCCGCGCTGCGCGCGCGCATCATCGGCTGGACGCTGATCGGCCTGGCGCTGGCCGTCAGCGCGGTCGCGACGGTCGACGCGCGGCGCTCGATCGGCCTGACGTATCCCGGGTTCGGCGTGATGGAGCTGCTCTACGTGGCCCCGGGCGGGGTCACCAAGGGCGACCTCGCGCCGTTCGATCACATCCACGCCGTCAACGACCGGCCGGTGGCCACCGGCCACGAGCTGCAGGCCGAGGTGCGCCGCCATTCCCCGGGCACGCCCATCCGCTATCTCGTGAGCCGCCGCGGCCAGATGCTCGAGGTGACCTCGCCGAGCCGCGCCATCACCACCCGCGACTTCCGTCGCTACCTCTTCGATGCGCTTCTGCCCTCGCTGCTCTACCTCGGGCTGGGCGCGGTGGTCCTCGCCCTGCGGCCGGACGCGCGCGAGACGCGGGTCTTCCTCTTCTTCTGCCTCACGTGGTTCTGCACCGCGGGGCTCTTCATCGACTCGTGGATCACGTACCGCTTCAGCCTCCTCTTCCTCACCGCCTGGGCCTTCGCGCCCGCCGCCTATCTGCACATCGCCCTTCGCTTCCCGCGGACCCGGCCCATCGTCCACCGGTGGAAGCACCTGATCGGCGCGTGCTATCTCGTGTCGGCGATCTTCGCCGTCGCCATCCACGTCCCCGTGGGGTGGGTGGGTCTGCTCGTCCCCACGCTCGCGGCGGCGTACTGGGCGGTGGCCCTGCTGCTCCTCACCCTCGCGCTCCTCGATTCCGCGCGCCGGGGCGGGACCGCGCTCGTCCGCCAGCGCGCCCGCGTGCTCGCGGTGGGGTTCCTGTGCGGTCCGCTCGTCCCGGTGATCGCGACCGCGTTCGAGGTGGTCGCGGGTCGGACGGTGCCGTACCTCGAGCATCTCTGGCGGCTGAACTTCCTGTTCCCGGTGGCCGTCGCCTACGCGATGATCCGCTACGACCTCTTCGATCTCCGCTCGGTCATCCGCACCAGCACGGTGTACGCCGCGGTCACCGGCGTGGTGGTGGCGCTCTACGCCGGCTCCATCGCCTCGGTGGATCTCGTGCTCGCCAGCCTCGGCATGGGCGAATCCAAGCTCGTGCCCGCGCTCGTGATCGCGCTGGCGGTGGTGCTGCTGCTCAACCCCGTGTACCGGCGGACGCAGGCTCTCGTCGACCGCCTCTTCTTCCCGGAGCGGCTGGACGTGCAGCGCACGATCGAGCGGGTGGCGGACTCCATGACCACCCAGCTCGATCTCAGCCGCATCGTGCTCGTGATCAACGAGACCATCGATGCGCTGCTGCGGCCTCAGGGCCACGCCCTCTTGATCTTCGACGAGGCGGCGGGGGCCTACCGGCCCATGGGCGCGGACCGTGGCGCCTTCCTGGCGCTGCCCGCGGAAGCCCCGCTCGTGCGCCTCCTCGCGCGGCGGCCCCTGCCGATCACCCGGGAGCGGCTCGCCGAGGATCCCTCGCTGCAGGACACGCGCGAGGAATGTCTCGCCGCCCTCGAGGACCTGGGCGCCGCCCTGGTGGTGCCGGTGACCTTTCGCGAGCGCGTCACCGGGCTCCTCTGCCTGGGGCCGCGCCGCGGAGGGAACGCCTACACCAGCGAGGACCTCCGGCTCACCCGCTTCCTCGCCAACCAGAGCGCGGTGGCGCTGGAGAACGCCAAGGCCTATACCGCCCTCGAGGTCGCCAACACCGAGCTGCAGTCGGCGCTGCGGCGGGTGCAGATCCTCGAGTCGATCCGAGCCAACCTCGCCAAGTTCGTCCCGCGCACCGTCCAGGACCTGATCGAGCAGGCCCCGGACGCGCCCCTGCTCGACAAGCGCGAGATCGACGTGAGCGTGCTCTTCGTGGACATCGCGGGCTACACGCGCTTGAGCGAGCGCTTCGATCTCGCGCGCGTGAACGAGCTGGTCGAGCGCTATTTCGGCGCGTTCCTCGACGAGATCCTGCGCCACGGCGGCGACGTCAACGAGACGGCGGGCGACGGCCTCATGGTGATCTTCCGTGGGGAGGATCCCCTCACCCATGCGCGCGCCGCGGTGCTCGCCGCGGAGGGTGTGCTGCGGCGGGCGCACGCGATCAACGGCGAGATCGCGGAGCTGACCGAACCCATCCGCCTCCACGTGGGGGTCAACTCGGGCACGGCGGCGGTGGGCGCCACCAAGATCGAGGGCACCGCGGGCACCCGGTGGACCTACACCGCGTCCGGTCCCGTGACCAATCTGGCCGCGCGGCTCGCCGCCCTCGGCGAGGGCGACACGGTGATGGTGGGCAGCGAGACCGCCCGTCGGCTCGCGGGCCGCCTCGTCATGCAGGACTGGGGCGAGCGCCGTCTCAAGAATGTCGAGGGGCCCGTGCGCGTCTACGCCCTGGCCGTCGCGGCCACCGCGGCGAGCGCCGCGCCCTAGCCCGGCGCGGCAGCGGCGAGCAGGCCCAGGGCGCCCAGGAGGAGCGCGGCGCCCAGCACCCCGAGCGCGCCCAGGCTCTCGCCGAACACCGCCACGCCCAGCGTGGTCGCGGTCAGGGGCTCGAGGAGCGAGACGATGCCCGCGGCGGTGGCGGGCACGCGGCGAAGGCCCACGGTGAAGAGCACGTAGGCCAGCGCGGTGGGGACCACGCCGAGGTAGACGAGCAAGGGCCAGGTCTCCGCGAGCGGCGCGCGGATCGGCCCTGCCGCGACGAGCGCGGGCGAGATCAGCACGGCGGCGAGGCCGAAGGTGGCGGCGGCGAGCGGCAGCGGCGACACGCGCGCCAGCAGCCGCTTGGTGCCCACCGCGTAAACGGCGTAAGATAGCCCGGCGCCGAGGGCGAGCAGCGCGCCGGCGCCGAAGCGGCCGGCGATCTCGCCGAGGCCGCGCGGGCCCACGACGAGCAGCGCGGTGCCGGCCACGGCGAGGGCGAGCGAGACCCGCACCACCGCGGTCAGGCGTTCGCCGAGCACGAGCGCCGCGAGCAGGGCGATCAGCATCGGGGCCGAGCAGATCGCGAGCAGCGCGGCGACGGCGACGCCGGTGAGCGTCACCGCCCAGAAGTAGAAGAGCTGATAGGCGGCCATGGCGCCGCCCACCACGGCGAGCGCGAGCCAGTCCGCGCGCGCGAAGGTGGGGCGCGGGGCCGGACGTGGGCTCGCGAGGCAGGCGGCCGCGAGCAGGCAGGGCGCGGCCACGGCGAGGCGCATCCAGCCCACGAGGAGGGGCCCGGCGGCGTCGCGCGCGGCGAGGGTCATGGTGGCGCCCGTCGTGCCCCACGAGATCGCAGCGAAGCCGACGAGGAGAAGACCAATGAGCATCGAGGCGACAGTATACGGGAGCGGGGACGGCGGGCCCCTGGGCTTCATCGGGCTCGGCAAGATGGGCGCGCCGATGGCCGGGCGGCTGCTCGCGAAGGGCTACGCCCTGATGGTCCACGATGTCGCGCCGGCGGCGGCCGAGCCGCTGCTCGCGCGCGGCGCCAAGTGGGCGCGGTCGCCGGCGGCGGTGGCGCGCGAGACGCGCACGATCATCACCATCGTGCCGTCGTCACGCGAGGTCCGGACGCTGGCCGACGGCCCCGAGGGCCTGCTCGCCGGGCTCCAGGGCGGGGCGCTCGTCGTCGAGATGACCTCGGCCGATCCCTCCGCCACGCGCGCGCTCGCCGCCGAGGTGGCCGCCCGCGGCGCCGCGCTCATCGACGCGCCGGTGTCCGGCGGCGTCATCGGCGCCACCGCCGGCACGCTCGCGATCATGGTCGGCGGCGAGGCCGCGCTGCTCGCGCGCGTTCGCCCCATCCTCGAGGTGATGGGGGACAAGATCTTCCACGCGGGGCCGGTGGGCGCGGGCCACGCCATCAAGCTCGTGAACAATGCCTGCTCGGCGGCCGCACTGGCCATGACCATCGAGGCAGTGGCGGTGGCGACCCGGGCGGGGCTCGATCCCGCGCGCGCGGTCGAGATCATCCAGGCTTCCAGCGGGCGCTCCAACGCCACCGAGACGAAGTTCCCGCGCTTCATCCTCAACGGGCGCTTCGACGCCGGCTTCGCCATCCGGCTCATGGCCAAGGATCTCGCGGGCTACGAGCGGCTCGCGGAGGAGACGGGAGTGGGCTCGCGCTTCGGCGCGGCGGCGGCCGCGCTCTATCGTGAGGCACTCGAGCGCGGGCTGGCGGAATTGGACCACACGGCGATCGCGAAGCTCATCGAGGAACGGACGGGGACCCGGCTGCGCGCCGGGTCGGGAGGGGCGTGATGGCGCGGATCGGCTTCATCGGGGTCGGCACCATGGGGCTGCCCATGGCCACCAATCTGGTCAAGAAGGGCTTCACGGTGACCGCGTTCGATCTCAACGCGGACGCGGTGAAGGCGGCGGCCGCGGCGGGCATGACGGCGGCGGCCTCGGCGGCGGAGGCGGTGGCGGGCGCGGAGGTGGTCATCACGATGCTGCCGTCGTCCTCGCACGTCGAGAAGGCGTACACCGGGGACGGCGGCGTGCTCGCCGCCGCGAAGAAGGGCACGCTGTGCGTGGACATGTCCACCGTCGATCCCGCGGTGTCGCGGCGCATCGCGGCGTCGGCCGCGGAGCGCGGCCTCCGCTTCATCGACGCGCCGGTGTCGGGCGGGGTGACGGGAGCGACCGACGCGACGCTGGCGATCATGGTGGGCGGCGCCGCCGCCGACGTGGAGGCGGCACGACCCGCGCTCTCCGCCATGGGCACCAACGTCATCCACGTGGGTGCGGTCGGGAGCGGCGAGGTCGTCAAGCTCTGCAACAACCTCATCGCCGGGGTGTCGGCGGTGGCGGTGAGCGAGGCCTTCCGGATCGCGCAGGGCTTCGGCGTCGACCCCAAGGTGGTCACCGAGGTGATCTCGAAGTCATCGGGCAACACATGGGTCATGGAGAAGGCCCACCCGGTGCCCGGTCTCGTCGCCCGCGCCGCGTCCACGAACGAGTACCGCCCCGGCTTCATGACCGATCTCATGTGCAAGGACGTGGGCCTGGCGGTGGAGGCAGCCCGGGCGCTGCGGATCCCCGTGTTCGTCGCGCCCGCCGCGCAGCAGGTGTATCGGCTCGCGTCCTCGCACGGCCTGGGACGGAAGGATTTCACGAGCGTATACTCGTTCCTCAAGCCGTCGTCGGACCAGGCTCCGGTGTAGAATCCGCGATCCGTCGGAGGACACCCCATGCGCAGGTGGCGCATCCTGCTCCTGGTCGCCGCCACGCTGTTCGTGGTGGCGGCAGCGGTGTTCCTCTGGCAGCTGCCGGAGATCGTGCGCCGCGTCGCCGTCGCCCGCATTCCCGAGCTTACCGGGCGGGCGGTATCTATTGACGACATCGATCTCAATCTCTTCACCGGCCGCGTCGCCCTCAAGGGATTTCGCATGGCCGAGCGCGAGGGCTCCGACGCCTTCATCAAGTTCGATCGCCTGGACGCGCGGCTGTTCCTGCCGTCCATCGTCCTCCTGGACATCCGCCTGAGCAGCGTGAGCCTCACGGGCCTCGAGGCGCGGCTCATCCGCACCGCCCCCGACACCTTCAACTTCTCCGACATCATCGACCGGCTGCCCAAGCCGGATCCCAACGCCAAGCCGGGCCGCCTGTCCGTCACCCTGGATCACGTGGCCCTCGCGCGGTCGAAGGTCACGATCGTGGATCACGCGGTGACGCCCGCGGCGGACTGGTCGCTGCAAAGCCTCGACGCCGAAGCCTCCAGTTTCTCGACGGACACACGCCATGCCCCCGCCGAGGCCTCGGTGCGGCTCAAGTCCGGCGAGGCCAGCGTCGAGTTCCAGAAGATCCGCTTCAAGCTCCAGCCCTTCGCGACTTCCGCGTCGATCAAGCTCGCCGGCTTCGACGCCACGCGACTCAAGCCCTACATTGTCGATCCCGAGGTGACGCTGGGCGCGGCCGTGGTGAGCGCGGCCCTCGACGTGTCGGTGAAGCGCGACGGGCCGAAGCTCCAGGAGGCGTGGGCGGCGGGCGACATCACCGTCCAGGGCATCGCGCTGAGCCACATCGAGGGGCCGGGCCGCTTCCTCGCGCTGAAGCGCTTCCACGCGAGGATCGACAAGGCCGACGCGGTGGCCCGCGCCGTCACGCTGGCGCAGGTCGAGGTCGAGTCGCCCAATCTGGGCATGGTCCGGCGGCCCGACGGACAGATGGACATCCTCATCGCGCTCGACCGCCTGATCCAGCGCCGCGCCGCCGAGGAGCGCGCGCGCCTCGAGGGGGCGAAGCGGCCGGGCCAGCCGGCGCCGGAGGGCGCGCCGGCCGCGCCCCCCGCGCCGCCCGAGACGCCCTGGCTCGTGCGCATCACGGAGCTCCTCCTCACCAATGGCAAGGTCACGGTGACCGACGAGACGGTCACGCCGCCCGCCCAGTGGCACGTGGACGATCTTGCGGTGAAGGTCGCGAAGTACTCCATCGCGGGCACGGATCCCCCTGCCACCGGCGAGGTGACGGCCCACGTGACGGGGCCGGGCCGCGGCAACAACGTCGCCACTCTCGATCTCGCTGTCTCCTCGCTCCGCACCGCGGCGCCCTTCGCCGGCATCGCGCAGGTGAAGCTGACCGACTTCGATCTCCGCGCCATCCGGCCGTACGTCGCGCAGCAGATCGGCATCGCCGCAGTCCGCACCCGCGGCAAGCTGTCGGTCGATCTTCAGGCCGACCTCGCGCGACAAGAGGGCGCCGCCGAGCTCGCGCGGGGACTCGTGAGCGGGACGGTGCGCCTGCAGAACGTCGCGGTGGTCCCCCGTGGTGAGCGCACGCCGCTCCTGCGGCTCCCCAAGCTCGTGCTCGGCATCAAGCAGGCGGACCTGGTCGGCCGCTCGGTGGCGCTGGGAGCGCTCGAGATCGAGGGGCTCGAGGGGCGCATCACCCGGGAGGCCAGCGGAGAGGTGGACATCGTCACGATCGCCGAGCGCGTGAAGGGCGAGGCCATTGCGGGCCCGAAGGCCGGCGCCAAGGCGGGGACGGTGGCCGCGCCCGAGACGAAGCCGAATGCCGCGCCCGCCGCGCCCCGGGGCCCGCCGCCCCCTCCGTGGCGGCTCTCCCTCGATCGGCTGACCGCCAAGAACGGCATCGGGATCTTCGAGGACGAGAGGGTCTCGCCCGTCACCACGCTCACCGTCAACGACATCATGGTGACCGCGCAGAAGCTCCTCTGGCCCACCGTGCGCGGCGCGGCGCCGGGCACGCTCGAGATCACGGCGGGGCTGCCGGGTGGCGGCCTGTTCCTGCTCCAGGGGACCGCATCGCTCGAGCCCCTGGACATCACGTTCCAGGTCTCGTCGCTCGACGTGTCCATCGAGCCGTACCAGGCGTACTTCCCGTTCCCCGCCCGCTTCAAGGGACTCTTCAGCGGGGACAGCCTCAACACCATCAAGATCGAGAACGGCAAGTTCCTCGCCGCCTCCCAGGGGAACGCCTTCGCCAAGCAGATCGAAGTCTGGGAGCCGGGCGCCGAGTCGCCGGCCATGACCCTCGAGAAGATGGAGATCCGCGGCATCGACTTCTCCTGGCCGAACTACGCGTTCATCAACCTCGTCTATCTCTTGCGCCCGGAGGTGCGGATCGAGCGCGCGACCGACGGGACCCTCAACCTGCGCCGCATGTTCACCGTCCCCAAGAAGGGGCCGGACACCGAGCCCGACAAGGGCAAGGACGACAGGAGGGACGACAAGAAGAAGGAGGACAAGGACCAGTCGCCCGAGGCCGTCGTCGCGGGCGCCACCGCCGAGCCGAAGGAGCCCAATCTCCTCGAGGAGATGGTGCTGGACTTCGATCGCATCACGATCGAGGAGGGCTACAACCGCTTCCTGGACCAGACGACCAAGCCGCCGTTCTCCCAGGACATCGGGCGGCTGGCCGTGACCATCCGCAACCTGTCGAACGCGCCCGGGCGGCGCTCCACCCTCACGCTCCAGGGCGTCGTGGGCGGCGACGCGGCGCTCGACCTGCGCGGCGAGATGTCGCGACTCGGCGACGATTTCTCGGCCGACCTCGTCGGCGAGCTGCGCGACTTCACGGTGGCGAGCGCGAATCCGTACGCGAACAGCTTCCTCGCCTGGATCGTCAAGCAGGGCAAGCTCGGGGTGAAGGTGCACTACCGGATCGAGCAGGATCGGCTCATGGGCGAGAACCAGATCGTGGTGAAGAACCTCCAGGTCGCGAAGGGGGCGGAGTCGGACGAGGTACAGAAGCGCCTGGGGCTGCCCCTGGGCCTCATCGTGGCCCTCATGAAAGACTCCCACGGCGACATCAACTTCGACGTCCCCATCTCGGGCTCGGTGACGGACAAGAGCGTGGACTGGGGGGAGACCATCTGGGCGGCCGTGAAGCAGGTCCTCGTGAAGGTCCTGGCCTCGCCCTTCCGGTCCATCGGGCGGATGTTCACGGGCAGCGACGACAAGGTGGAGGAGGTCAAGGTCGATCCCGTGGTCTTCGCGGCGGGCTCGAGCGTAATCGGCCCCGCCATGGAGGGGCACCTCAACCGCGTGGCCCAGTTCCTGCGGGACACCCCCGCGGTGTCGCTCTCGCTCTCGCCGGTGGCCACCGCGAAGGACTTTGATCGCCTCCGCGGCCAGGAAGTGACCGCGAGGATACAGAAGATGCAAAGGGAGCGGGGGATCGCCGACTACCCGACGGCGGTGGGCATCTACTACCTGGCCCAGAATATTCCCGGCGAGGTGCCCAAGAGCGCCGACGAGCAGCTCAAGGTCCTCCAGGAGCACGAGCAACTGCCGGAGGAGCGGATCAAGGAGCTGCTGGACCGGCGGGTCGCGGCGACCAAGGACCGCCTCGTCAAGACCGAAAACGTCGTGTCCGACCGGCTGCTTCCCGGCGAGCCCCACGTCGCCCCGGCGGACACCGGAGACGGGCGAATCGACTTCGCCATCACCGCCGAGTAGACTCACTGCTATAATCGCCCGCGTTCCCGCATGAACTCGTCGGAGGAGAGCGCGGTGCCCCACTATGTGATGTTGAGCACGCTGAGTGAGTCCGGCCGCAAGGTGCTGCGTGACCGGCCGGGCTGGGTACGAAAAGTCAATCGCGAGCTCGAGGCCAAAGGGGCGCGAGTGCGGGCGCAGTTCGCCGTGCTCGGGCCCTACGACTTCGTGACGATCCTCGAGGCGCCCGACAACGAGACGGTCTCCGCCCTCTCCATCGAGATGGGGGCGCGCGGGTCCGTGCAGATGACGACGATGCCCGCGATTCCCCTCGACACGTTCATCAGCAGGCTGGCGGGACGGAAGAAGTCCGGCGCCGGCCGGAGGACCCGCCGATCACGATGAAGATCCTGGCGCTTCACCCCGAAAAGTGCACGGGCTGTCTCCGCTGCGAGCTGGCCTGCTCCTACATGCAGACCGGCACCTACCAGCCCGCGAAGTCGGTGATCCGCGTCTCGCCGTTCGAAGGCTACACGTCCTACGCGCCCTACACGTGCACCCAGTGCGCGGAAGGGTGGTGCATGACCGCCTGCCCGGTGGGCGCCATCCAGATCAGCGCGGTCGGGGCCAAGGACGTGCTCGACGACAAGTGCGTGGGCTGCAAGCTCTGCACGATCGCGTGCCCCTACGGGACCATGTTCTTCGACGCCGAGCGCTACAAGGCCTACAAGTGCAACCTCTGCGGTGGCGCGCCCGCGTGCGCGGACGCATGCCCGACCCAGGCCATCACCTTCGAGGACGTGCCCAGCCGCGACTGGATCGGCGACTACGCCGCCGAGCGCAGCGTGCACGTGCTCGCCCGCGAGGTGGCGTGATGCCCCCGCGCCATCTCGTCATCGGCGGCGGCACCGCGGGGCTCAACGCGATCCGGACCATCAGAGAAGAGGATGGTGGATCGTCGGAGATCACCCTGGTCTCGGCCGAGCGTCCGTACTCCCGGATGGTCCTGCCGTACTACCTCGGGGACAGCATCGCGGAGTCCCACGTCTTCACCGCCACCCCCGCCTCGCTGGCGGCGTGGAAGGTGAAGACGCTCATCGGCAGGAAAGCGGCCAAGCTCGATCCTGCCGCCCGCGCCCTGGCGCTGGACGACGGCAGCACCGTCGAGTACGACGATTGCTTGATCGCCACCGGCTCGCGGGCGGCCCGCGCGCCGGTGCCGGGGGCCGACGGCCCCGGCGTGCACTCGTTCTGGACGCTCGACGAGGCGCGCCGGGTGATCGCGGACGTTTCCCGCGGGAGCCGCGTGGTCATGGTGGGCGCCGGCTTCATCTCGTTCACCATCCTCAACGCCATCCTGGCGCGAGGCGCGCGCCTCACCATCGTGGAGGTGGCCCCGCGCATCCTGCCCCGCATGGTCGACGACGCCTGCGCGGGGATCGTGGACGCCTGGCTCCGCCGGCACGGGGTCGCGATTCGCGCCGGCGCCACCCTGACGAAGATCGAGGAGCAGAAGGGGACGCGGAAGCTCCACTTCAAGAAGGGCGAGCCCCTCGTGGCCGATGCCGTGATCATGGCGACCGGCATCCGGACCAACCTCGAGTGGCTCCAAGGCTCCGGGATCGAGATGGCGCAGGACGGGCAGGGGGGCGTCATGGTGGACGATCACCTGCGCACGAGCGTGCCCAACGTCTATGCCGCGGGCGATGTCGCGCGCGGGCGCAACCTCGTCACCGGCGCCCCCGAGGTGCACGCCATCGAGCCCACCGCGCAGGAGCACGGCCGCGTGGTAGGCGCGAACATGGCGGGGCGCGACGTGGCCTATCGCGGCAGCCTCCTCATCAACATCGTGGAGGTGTGTCATCTCGACGTGGCCTCGTTCGGCCAGTGGGACGATGCGGGCGCCGAGGCCTTCACGGGCATCCGGCCCGCGCGCTCCCAGTACCGGAAGCTCCTCTTTCGCGGGGGCCGGCTCACCGGCGCCATGATCTGCGGTCCCTCCGGCGACATCTGGACCACGAACGACGTGGGCATTCTCAAGGGCCTCGTCCAGACCGGGGTCGATCTCTCGACCTGGAAGCGGCATCTGGCCGCCGACCCCTTCGACGTCAAGCCGGCCTTCATGGCCACCCGCACGACGGCGGCGCTCCTGCCGATCACCGTGCTGGGACGGCCGTCCCAATCACCCTCACTTCCCCAATCGGTGGCCACACGATGAGCCCGACCGCGACCGCCCAGCGCGCCAAGACCAAGCAGACTGCTGCCCCACCGCCCGGCGGCTACACCGGCAAGCTCCTCCGCGTGAATCTCTCGAGGGGGAAGGTGTGGACGGAGGCGTGGAGCCCCGAGGCGATGCGCGACCAGCTCGGCGGCGTCGGGCTCGGCGCCCACATCCTGTGGAAGGAAGTGCCCGCCAAGGCGCACTGGGATCACCCCGAGAACCGCCTCGTCCTCGCCACGGGTCCCCTCGCCGGCCTGCCGGTGTGGGGCACGGGCGGGCTCACGGTGGTGACGCGGGGGGCGATGACGGACGGCGCCACATCGACCAACGCCAACGGCTTTTTCGGCGCCGCGCTCAAGTACTCGGGCTACGACAGCATCATCATCCAGGGCCAGGCCAAGGCGTGGTCGTACCTCTACATCAACGACGACGTGGTCGAGGTGCGTGACGCCGCGCACCTTCTCGGCAAGGACACCTGGGAGACCCAGCAGGCGCTCGAGCGTGAGCACGGCCTCACCGGTCACCGGATGAGCGTGTACTGCGTGGGCGTGGCCGGCGAGAAGTGCGTGCGCTTCGCCGCCATTCACGGCGACTACGGCCACGTCGCCTCCAAGAACGGCTGCGGCGCGGTGATGGGGAAGAAGCGGCTCAAGGCGGTGTGCATCGTGCGCGGCACCGGCGCTCTCAGCGCCCACGATCCCCGCGGGCTCGTCCAGGCCGCCGACGACATCGCCCACGATCTCAAGACCGATCCCGCGACCTCGACCCTCTACAACTTCGGCACGCTGCCCGGCGTCACCAACCTCTACAAGCTGGGCGTGCTGCCGATCAAGAACTACACCACCAACCTCAGCACCGTGGACATGGCCGAGTGGGAGCCGGCCAAGCTCCGCGCGGGCTTCGACCACCGCGGGCATCAGTGTAATGCCTGCGGCATGCACCACTGCCACATCCAGGTCATCGGGCGCGGCCAGTTCCAGGGCGAGCGCGTGGACGAGCCGGAGTACGAGGGCTGGTCGGGCGCGGGGTGGACGATCGGGCTCACGGACAAGGAGGCGGTCAGCTGGCTCAACACGCGCGTCGACCGCGCGTGCGTGGACATCAACGAGTTCGGCTGGGTGTGCGGCTGGGTGATGGAGTGCATGGAGAAGGGCTACCTGACCGAGAAGCAGGTAGGCTTCCGGCTGGGCTTCGGCGACGTCAACGGCGCCTACCGCCTGCTCCAGATGATCACGAACCGCGAAGGCTTCGGCGATCTGCTCGCCGAGGGCGTCAAGCGCGCCTCGGAGAAGGTGGGCGGTGAGGCGGCGAAGTGCGCGGTCTACACCAAGAAGGGCGCCTCCCCGCGCGGCCACGACCACCGCGGGCGCTGGGACGAGATGCTGGACACCTGTACCTCCTCCAACGGCACCATGGAGAGCGCCAACCCCACGTTCCAGACGGAGATCGGGCTGCCCGGGCGCATCACGCCCTTCGATGGCGAGCAGGTGGCCAAGCTGACCGGTGGGATTCTCGGCCGGCGTCACTTCGAGGACTCGCTGGGCGGCTGCTCGTTCACCTTCCGCACCCGCATCGAGAATCTCGCGCGGGCGCTCTCGGCGGCCACCGGCTGGAACTACACGCTCCAGGACGCGCTGCGCTTCGGCCGGCGCACCGCCGCCATCCTGCGGGCGTTCAACCTCCGCTGCGGCATCGGCACGGATGTCGAGTACCCCTCGGTGCGCTACGGCTCCCAGCCGGTCGACGGCCCGGCGAAGGAGCACAATGTGATGGACCAGTGGGAGCACATGCTGGACGTCTGGTACGAGACCGTTGGCTACGATCGGAAGACCGGCAAGCCGAAGAAGGAGACGCTGCGGGCCCTCGGTCTCGATTGGCTGGCGAAGGAGCTATGGCGTTGATTGGCGAGCCGCAGGCGAGGCGAGCGGATACGTAATGGGTTCCCGAGCGGAGCGAGGGCAGTCCAAGGCCGTGAAGGCGTTGCCGGTCACCGTCGAAGTCACCACGTGGGTCACGAAGCACGTGGGAGGCGACGGGGGTGGCTCGCGCGTCTTCGAGGAGCCGTACGCGGACGGCGACACCGTGCGGACGGCCCTCCGCCGCTTCTCGCGCCGCTTTCCCGAGCTGGACGACGCCCTCTGGAATCCCACGCGCACGGAGCTGGGCGAGTCCATCGAGGTCGTCGTCAACGACGCGGTGCTGGGCGTTCACCATCAGCTCGATTCGCCGCTGGAAGGCGGTGAGCGCATCACCCTCCTCGGTCAGTTCATGGGCGGCTGCGGCGGCGGCGCGCGCTGATGGCACCCTCCGCCCTCCCCGAGTACCGGATCAAGGCCCGCAACACGTCCACACAGAGCGAGAACGCGATTCACCACGATGACGTCGCGCGAAGCTATGGTTTCGCGGGCGGGCTCGTGCCCGGCGTGACCGTCTATGCGTATGTGACGCATCCCCTCGTCGCGGCCTGGGGGCCCGACTGGCTCGAGCGCGGCACCGCGTCGGTGCGCTTCACCAAGCCCCTGTTCGAGGGCGACGAGGCCGTGGTGGGGGGGCCGACCGGTGTGGCGGCCGAGGGCGCCACCGCGACCGTGTCGGTGCGCACCGGCTCGGGCGGCGAATGCTCGACGGCGACGGCCACGCTGCCGAGGGGGCGGGGGAGCGCGCCCGATCCCGCCGGGTATGTCGCGGCTCCACTGCCCGCGGAGCGGCCGCCCGCGGTCGCCGCGAATCTCTCCAAGGGTCGCGTGATGGGCTCGCCGGTGAATCGTTACGATGCCGACGCGGCCGCCGCGTGGCTCGACAAGGTCGACGATGATCTGGCCCTGTATCGCGGGCCGGGCGCCTACATCCACCCGGCCTTCTACCTCGACCAGGCCAACAAGGCCCTGTCGCAAAACGTCCGGCTGGGGCCATGGATCCACGTGGGCAGCGTGATCGAGCATCTCTCGGCCGCCCGGGTGGGGGAGACCCTGGCAACGCGGGGGCGGGTACGGAGCCTGTTCGAGAAGAAGGAGCGGGAGTTCGTCGAGCTGGACCTTCTCATCTCCGCCGGCGACCGCCCGGTTGCCCACGTTTTGCACACCGCTATCTACCGTCTCCCCCCTCCGCAATAGGGAGATACCCGCCCTTCCGCTTGACTCGCCGAGTCACCCTCTGCTAATTTGCCCCTTCGGGGTCGAGCGGTTCCTTCCCGTCGTGTTGCCCGAGAGGTCGTGATGGCGCAAACCGTTGGATTCATTGGGCTGGGCATCATGGGTCGCCCCATGGCCAAGAACCTGCTCAAGGCGGGTTACCCACTGGTTGTCCACAGCCGGAGTCAGGGGCCGGTCCAGGAGCTGGTCGGTGCCGGGGCCAAGGCCGCCGGCTCTCCCAGGGAAGTCGCCGGGCAGGCGGACGTCATCATCACCATGCTCCCCAACTCCCCGGACGTGGAGTTGGTGGCGCTGGGCAGGGATGGGATCATCGAGGGCGCTCGCAAGGGGCTCCTCCTCCTGGACATGTCGACGATCTCCCCGCTGGTGTCCCAGAAGGTCGGAAAGGCGCTGGCCGCCAAGGGCGTGCGCACCGTGGACGCGCCGGTCTCCGGCGGCGAGAAGGGGGCCATCGACGCCGCGCTGAGCATCATGGTGGGTGGCGAGAAGGCGGATTTCGACGCCGCGCTCCCCATCTTCCAGGCCATGGGCAAGACCATCACGCACCTGGGGCCGCTCGGCGCGGGCGGGTTCACCAAGCTCGCCAACCAGATCATCGTCGCGGTGAACCTCACCGCGCTCGGCGAAGCGCTCACACTCGCCCGCAAGGCGGGGCTCGATCGCGAGCTCACCCTCAAGGCGCTGGGCGGCGGGCTCGCCGGCTCAAAGTGCCTCGAGCAGAAGACGCCGAACTACGTCGCGGGGACCTACAAGCCCGGCTTCAAGATCGACCTGCACTTCAAGGATCTGGGGCTGATCATGGAGTCCTCGCGCGCGCTCGGCGTGCCGCTGCCCGCCACCGCGGTCGTGCAGGAGCTCTTCAACGCGATGCGCGTGAAGGGCAAGGGTGGTCTCGATCATTCGGGCGTCATCACGCTCCTCGAGGAGCTCGCGGGGTTCACCGACACCACATGAGAGCGACCGTCGACCGGCCGGGGCTCGACTCGCAGGGACGCTCGCCCCTCATCAAGATCCGTCGGGTCCGCAAGGGTGACCTGTCCAAGGTGCGGGACGTCATCGAGCAGTCCTTCGCCGACTTCTTCGAGCGCCAGATGGGCACGCGACCGCGGCAGGTGTTCGGCGGCGCCCAGTACGTGCACCACCGCTGGCTCATGGAGCCCTGGGGCTGCTTCGTCGCCGAGGAAGGCGACGGCAAGATCGTGGGCGCGGCGGTGGCGGTGATGTGGGGCACCCTCGGGCTCGTGGGCCCGGTGGCGGTGCTGCCCAACTACCAGAACCAGGACATCGGCCAGCAGCTGGTCGCCGCCTGCCAGGGGTTCTTCGACGAGAACAAGGCGGCCCTGCAGGGGCTCGTGACCTATCCCCACAGCCCCAAGCACCTGAGCTTCTACGGGCGCTTCGGCTACCGGCCGCGTGGGCTGGTGATGATCACCGCGAAGCCGCTCGACCGTCGAGAGATCGTGCAG
The DNA here is from genome assembly GCA_035764725.1 of Candidatus Methylomirabilota bacterium. Taxonomy (NCBI): domain Bacteria; phylum Methylomirabilota (SeqCode); species Candidatus Methylomirabilota bacterium. Next base: position 71,144 of record DASTYT010000098.1, read on the forward strand.
GCGGTGAAGCTGGCCAAGCCCGTCCTCGCGGTGCGGCGCTACTCCTCGCTCGAGGAAGCCAAGAAGAAGGCGGCGATCCTCAAGCTGCGGCGGATCACCAACGCCGTCTCGCGCGGGCTCGACGTGGGCAAGGAGGTCGAGATCGTGGACGGCCTCGCCCTCGGCGACACCGTCCTGCTCGAGAAGGGGCGCGAGGTCATCGGCTTCGCCATCATCCACACGCCCGGCGTGAGCGAGGCGCCGCAGGGCTGTCTTTATGTGAAGTACCTCGCCATCGATCCCCGGCATCGCAAGCCCGAGAACCTGCACTTCTTTCTGAGCGCGCTCGAGGATCTCGCGCACGAGCTGCAGCTCTCGCGGGTGCTGGCGCCGGTCTACACCTACTACTGGAACGCGCACCAGGTCCTGGTGGAGCGCGGCTATCACATCGACTTCACCATGGTCCGCATGAAGCGGGGGAAGCAGATCGAGGACGAAGACCCCAACGACCTGGTGCTCGACGACTGGCGCTGATCCCGTGATCCGCGCCGCCCTCCGCGCGGCCCTTGCCCTCGTTTTCGCTCTCGCGTGCGGCTTCGCCGCTGCCCCGCGAGTCCTCGCCCACGCCATCGTCCTCGAATCGTCGCCCACGCACGACGCCGTCCTCACCGAATCGCCCGGGCGCATCATCCTGCGCTTCAACAGCCGGATCGAGGCCGCGCTGAGCCGCGTCACCATCAAGGCGGTGAACGGCAAGGCGGTGGCGCTTCCCGCCGCGCGCGACGCCGGCCCGGAGGCCAACCGCCTCGTGGTGCCGGTGGGCCCGCTCGCACCCGGCATCTACGTCGTTCGTTATCGCGTGCTCGCCGCCGACGGGCACGTCACCGAGGGCGCGCTCCGCTTCAGCGTCAAGGCCGCACCCTGAAGGCATGACTCTCCTCGCGGGCTTCCTCGACGTGCTCTTGCGCGGCGTCGGCCTTCTGGCCCTCTGTGCGGCGGTGGGCGGCGTCGCCTATGCCGTTGTCGTCCTCCGTGCCCTCGGACGCGGCGCGAGCGCGGCCGCCGAGCCGCTGCGCCGGGTGCTCGGCCTCGCGACGCTCGGCGCGCTCGTGCTGGCCGCCTCACGCGCGGTGGTCCTGTTCGTCCTGCACCCCTGGGTGCTGGCGGACGCCGCCGGGCGCTGGCCCGTCGCCGAGTTCGCCGCCACCGACTTCGGGTACGCGAGCTTGATCGGCATCGCGCTCGCCGTCGCCCTCGGCGCAACGGCGGCGCGCCCGCGCGTGCGGCCGGCCGCCCACGCTGGCTGGATCGCCTTGCTGATCCTCGGCGCCGCCGTCCTCGCCAACTCGGGCTGGCTGGCCCACGCGGTGAGCCGCCTCGACGGACGCGGCGGGCTGATGCTCGTGACCGTGCTGCATCAGACGGGCGCGGTGCTGTGGATCGGCGGGCTCATGCATCTCGCGCGCTCCTGGCGCGCGCCGCTGCCGCCGGAGGCGCTGGCCCGCTTCTCCGTCCTCGCGATGGCCGGCGTGGCCCTGGTGATCGCGCCCGGCGTGGGCCTGACTCTCGGGTACGTGGGCGACTGGCGCGCCCTCATCGGCACCGGCTACGGCGTGATGGTGCTGACCAAGATCGCCCTGATGGCCAGCGCGCTCGTCCTGGGCGCGCTCAACTACCGGCTCGTGCGGCGCTGGACGACGGGCGCGGCGGCGCGGCTGGCGTCCGACCGGGTGCGGCCGTTCGTGGAAGCGGAAGTCGGCATCGGCCTCACCATCCTCTTCGCCGCCGCCTCGCTCACGTCGCTGCCGCCCGCGGTGGACGTGCTCGCCGACCGCGCCACCCCCGCGGAGGTCCTTGTCCGCTTCGAACCGAAGCTGCCGCGGCTGATCTCGCCGCCGGTCGAGCAGCTCCTCGCCGCCGCCGCCCCCATCGAGGACACGCTGTCGAAGCGTCAGCCCGAGGAGTACGCCTGGTCGGAGTACAACCACCACATGGCGGGCGTGTTCGTGTTCGCCATGGGTATGCTCGCCGTGCTGGATCGGACGGGCCGTGTGCACTGGGCCCGCCACTGGCCCCTGATCCTGCTGGGCCTGGCGGCGTTCATGTTCGTGCGCAACGACCCGCGCGCCTGGCCGCTCGGCCCCGCGGGGTTCTGGGAGACCATGACGCTGCCCGACGTGCTCCAGCACCGCCTGGTCGTGCTGCTCGTGCTAGGCTTGGGCCTCTTCGAGTGGCTAGTTCGGATCGGCGTGCTCGCCCGCCCCGGCTGGCGGCTCGTCTTTCCCGTCCTTTGCGCGGTCGGCGGCGGTATGCTCCTCACGCATTCCCACGCCATGTTCAATCTCAAGAGCGAGTTCCTCGCGGAGGTCTCGCACGCGCCCATGGGCATTCTCGGTGTGTTCATGGGCTGGGGGCGCTGGCTGGAGCTGCGCCTGCCGTCGAGCGACCGCGCCGTGCCGGGCTGGATCTGGTCGGTGTCGCTGCTCCTCATCGGCAGCATCCTGCTCGTGTACCGGGAGGCCTGACCGTGCTGGCCGGCCACGCGACGGCGGAGGGGACGGCGGCCTATCGCGCGCGGGTGGGCGCGGCGGCGGCGGCCGCGCACTTCCGCGAGTGGAGGGGCTTGGCCCTCTCGTCGGTGGGGCTCGGCACCTATCTGGGCGAGGACGACGAGGCCACCGACCGCGCGTACGAGCAGGCGGTGGCGCGCGCCCTCGCGCTGGGGCTGAACGTGCTGGACTCCGCCGTCAACTATCGCGGGCAGCGTAGCGAGCGGGCGATCGGGTCGGCGCTCCGAGGCCTCACCGCGAGCGGGCGCGTGGCGCGTCCCGAGGTGTTCCTCGCCACCAAGGGCGGCTTCATCCCCGGCGACAGCGGCGCCGCCGGCCGCGGCCAGCCCGCCCAGGCCTATGTGCGCGCCGGCCTCGCGACCGCCAGCGACATCGTGGCGGGATGCCACTGCATGGCTCCGCGCTATCTCGCGGATCAGCTCGAGCGGAGCCGCGCGAATCTCGGCGTGGAGACCATCGACGTCTACTATCTCCACAACCCGGAGACGCAGCTCCAGGAGGTCGACCGCCGCACGTTTCTCGCCCGCATCCGCGCCGCCTTCGAGCTGCTGGAGAGCGCGGTGGCGGCCAAGCGCGTGCGCTGGTACGGCGCGGCCACGTGGACGGGATTCCGCGGCGAGCCGAGCGCGGCGGATTATCTCTCGCTCGCCGAGCTCACGGAGGCGGCGACCGCGGTGGGCGGCAAGGATCATCACTTCCGGGTGATCCAGCTCCCCTACAATCTCGGGATGACGGAGGCCTTCACCACCCGCAATCAGCGCGCGGGGCGCGAGCAGGTAAGCCTGCTGGAGGCGGCGCGGCGAATGGACGTCTACGTGATGACCTCCGCGTCGATCTACCAAGGCCGGCTCGCGCGCGGATTGCCTCCGGTGATCGCGGAGTTCCTCCCCGGCCTCGACACCGACGCCCAGCGGGCGCTCCAGTTCGTGCGCTCGACGCCCGGCGTGGGCACGGCGCTGGTCGGCATGGCGCGCGCCGGCCACGTCGAGGAGAACGCGCGGGTGCGCGCGGTCGCGCCGCTACCCTGGCCGGAGTTCCAGCGGCTGTTCCAGGGTGAGGAATCGGCTTGAATTCGTCGGGCCGATCGAGCTACGGTGTGGAAGGTATGGTGCGGAAGATCCATCACGTCGGCATCGTGGTCGACTCGATCGCGCGTGCCTACGGATTCTGGCGCGACACGCTCGGCCTGCCGCTGCTGCGCGAGGCGGCGATCGCCGATCAGGGCGTGCGGGCGGCGCTGCTCGCCGCGGGCGATAGCGAGATCGAGCTGCTGGAGCCGATGCGCGCCGACACCGGCGTCGCGCGGTTCCTCGCCAAGCGGGGCGAAGGTCTTCACCATCTCTGCTTCGAGACCCCAGACGTCGCCGACGCGCTCGGCTCGCTCAAGCGACGTGGCGTGCCCCTCCTCGACGAGGCGCCGCGGAACGGACTCGCCGGCCGCATCGGCTTCCTCCATCCGTCCGCGTGTCAGGGGGTGCTCGTGGAGCTGGCCACGCCCGTCGATCACGGCCCCACGCCGGAGTCGCCCGTGCGGCTCAAGCGCCTGGTCATCGGCTGCGAGGATCCGCAGGCGGCCGCACGCACCTACCAGTCGCTGTTCGATCTTCCCGAGGTCGAGATCAATGGGGGGCCGCGCGGCATGCTGGGCTGGACCGGCGGCGGGACGCTCCTCATGGTGTCGGTCGCCGAGGTCGGTGGCATGCAGGGCATGGTCGCGCTCTCCATGGTCGCGCCGGACCTCGCCGCGCTCGCGAGCCGGCTCGAGGCGGCGAACGCCCAGATGCTGGTGGGAGCCGCGGAGCTCACCGTGGAGCCGAAGACCTCCCACGGCGTCCACCTCCACATCAGTCGCTACCACTTCCCCTGAGCGGCGCCGCCGCGTCCCGTCGCGGTGAGACGGCCTGGCTCATCGGGATCTGCATCGCCCGCGGCGCCGGCTCGGTGATGTCGATGGCCTTTCCCACCGTGCTCGCCGCCGTCCAGTCGGAGTGGGGCCTGAGCAATCAGGCCGCCGGCTCCATCAGCTCCGCCTCGCAGGCGGGCACCGCGCTGTCCCTCGTCGTGCTCTCCGCCGTGGCCGACTACTGGGGAGCGCGCGCCGTCTTCCTCGCGTCCTCCGTCGTCGCGGCGGCGGTCGCCCTGCTCTTGCCCGTGCTCGCGCACGGGCACCTCTCGGCCTTCATCTTGTTCTTCGTCATGGCGGTGGCGGTGGCAGGGAGCTACACGCCGGGCGTGATGCTGATCGCCGCGCGGTTCGAGCCGGCGCGGCGCGGCGGCGCGGTGGGCTGGTTCCTCGCCTCCTCCTCGGTGGGGTACGTGTTCGCGCTCGCGATGGGCGGCTGGGTGGTCGCGCACGCGGGCTGGCGGGCGGCCCTCTGGACGCTCGCGCTGGGCCCCATCCTCTGCCTCGCGCTGTCGCTCGCGCTCTTCGCCCGGGGCCGCGCTGCCCCCGCCGTCGCGCCGCCGCGATTCAGCCTCGAGACCGGGCTCGGCAAGAACCGCCCGGCGCAATACATGGTGGCCGGCTACGTCTTCCACTCGTGGGAGCTGCTGGGGATGTGGGCGTGGACACCGGCCTTCATGGCGGCGGTGCTCGTCGCGCACGGTGCGCCCGCAGAGCGGTCGGCCGGCCTGGGCGCGGGGCTGTCCGCTCTGTTCCACGTCATGGGCATCGTCGCCGGCAGCACCGGCGGCTGGCTCTCCGACCGCTGGGGGCGCACCGCGGTGATCGCGCTGATGATGGCGGTGAGCACCGCCTGCTCCTTCAGCTTCGGTTGGATGCTGGATGCCCCTCTGCTGCTGATCGCGGCAGTGGGCTGCGTGTACGGCTTCTCCGCGCTGGGCGACTCGCCCGTCTACTCGACGGGGCTCACCGAGGCGGTGGCCCCGGCGCGGCTCGGCTCGGCGCTCGCCATCCGCTCGCTGCTGGGCTTCGGCGCGGGCGCGATCTCGCCCTGGGTGTTCGGCGCGCTGCTCGATCACTTCGGCGGCCACTCGGCGCCGCCCGCCTGGGGCTGGGCGTTCTCCATGCTCGGCCTCGGCGGCCTGGCCGGCCTCGTCACCGTGCTGTGGCTGCGGCGTCTCCCCGAAGCGCGTCAGCTCGCGGGCGGGCGGCGTTAGCCATGCGGGGGCGGCGCATGCGGATCCGCGGCACCGGCGCTGGGCGCAAGACGCGGCGGAGTCTCTCCCGGGGCGGCAGCGGCGCCGCCGGCGAGCTCAACACGCAGCTCGGCACCTGGCCGCGGGTGCGCATCACACCGATGTTCGGCCGCTGGGGCTACTTCGTGGGCGCGGAGCTGTTCGCCTGCTTTCCCCTCCGGGAGAAGGACACCGATCTCTGGATCCGTCTGAGCCCGGAAGATCAGCGGCGGGCGCTGCTCGTGCCCGGCATCACGCCGCATCGCCGCTTCGCTGGCCGCGGGTGGGTGGAGTGCGAGGTGGTGACCTCGCGCGACGTGGGGAAGGCGATCCGCTGGCTGCGGCGCAGCTACGACACCGTCAAGCAGCAGGTGGAGCGGGCGGAGCGGCGGACGCAGTAGCGCGCGCGTCAAGGTGCGCCTGCGCCTCGATCCGATCGACATCGAGCAGCGGGACGAGCAGCCACGCCGCCGCCGTCATGGCGGTGGAGATCAGCACGAGCGGGGTGAACCCGACCGTCTCGTAGAGCCGCGCCCCCACGTTCTGGGAGAGCTGCTGGCCCGCGTTGTACACCGACATCAGCAGCGCGAAGAACGTCGCTTCGACGCGGCGCGGGCATGCCTTGGCGGCAAGGTCGAGGAAGGCGAGCTGCATGATCATGCCCACGCCGCCGAAGAACGTGTCGATGAGGACCGCGGAGGTGCGGCCCTGATAGGCGAGGTAGGAGAGGGTGCCCGCCACGCCCACGCCGATGGACCAGTTGAGCAGGGAGCGGAGAGGTACGCGCCGGGCCAGGGGCGCGTAGGCGATCGCGCCCAGCACCGACGCCGCGGAGTTCAGCGCGCTGAGGTAGCCGATGAACTGCTGGTTGAACCCCAGCTCGTCCGTCTGGTAGTAGAGGAACGCTGGGCCGAACGATGGACTGAACATGAAGAAGAAGATGAACCCCGCCACCGTCCAGACGTCCCGGTGCGAGAGGGCGGCGCGGATGGCGGCGGCGGTCTCCGCGAACGCCGCGCGGTCGAAGGGGCGGCGCGGCTCGCGGATGAAGCCGAACACCATGATGAGGGAGACCACGGGGAAGCACGCGGCGATCGCGAAGGCGAGCCGCAGCTCGCGGCCTTCCGCGAGATAGCCGCCCAGCGCGCCCACCAGGATGGACGAGGCGGTGATGGAGGCCCACTGCACGGCCTGGAAGGCGCCGGTCAGCCCGTGCGGCCGCCCCTCCTCGACCATGAGGGCGTCGGTGAGCACGTCGGAGAAGGCGAGGCCCAAGCCCATTGCGGTGAAGAAGATCGCCAGTCCCCAGAACTTGTGCTCGGAGAAGATGGCCAGCCAGGCGCCGCCCGCGGCGGACACGACGGTGGTCAGCACGAAGTAGCTCTTCCGGCGCCGGCCGAAGATCGGCACCAAGTCCGAGACGAGGCCGTAGACCGGCTTGATCATCCAGGGAATCGTGGTGATGAGGAAGAAGTTCGCGACGGCGCTCGGGCTCAGGCCTCGGTCCTTGAACACGATGATGAGGGTCTGGTTGGGCAGGTACCACATGCCCTGCGCGAAGTAGACGATCGCGAAGAGCGCGGCGAGCCGCCGGGTGTCCGGCGAGTAGAAGGGGAACAGATGGCTGCGCCGCTCCTGCATTGGGGGCACTATACACAACGTGTGCTAAATTGAAACGCCGATGGCCTCCCCGGACACCGCCCCCGCCGCGCCCCCGTCGCTGCCGCCGGTCGCCCTCGAGATCGAGCGTGCGGTGCGCGCCCTCGACGAGGCGCGCCTGCAGCGCGAGTACTGGGAGCAGGACGAGTTTCTCTTCCTTCCCCAGTTCCTGCCCTCCGCGGTGGTGGAGCGGCTGCTGGAGGACGTGGAGCGGCTCGAGCCCGGTCTCAACCGGAACTACATCCCCCGTCACAAGAAGGGGGGCAGCGTCAGCCACTTCGCCATCGCGGAGGGTGGGCCGAATCTCCTCGCCTTCTACCAGTCTGAGGCCTTCCGCGCGTTCCTGAGCCGGCTCGTGCGGGCCGATCTCAAGGTCTGCCCGGACGAGGACCCGCACGCCTGCGCGCTGTACTTCTACACCGAAGCGGGCGATCACATGGGCCACCACTACGACACGTCCTACTACAAGGGCGCGCGCTACACCGTGCTCGTGGGGCTCGTCCAGAACTCCACGAGCCGCCTCCGGTGCCGGCTGCACACGCGGCAGCCCGGACGCACCCCGCGCGATCTCGAGGTGGCGACCACGCCGGGCGCCATGGTGATCTTCAACGGCGACAAGGTGTATCACGGCGTGAGCGCCGCCTCTGCGGGCGACCGCCGGGTCGTTTTGACCCTCGAGTACGTGACGAGCCAGGAGATGGGCCGCTTCAAGCGCGCCTTCTCGAACCTCAAGGACGCCTTCGCCTACTTCGGCATCAAGAGCCTCTTCCAGGGCGCGCGGCGCCGCCACCGAGCCTGACCCTCGCTCGCGAGAAAGGAACCACGATGAGCAGCGCCGCCGCCGCGCGTCCGGCCGCCGAGCGTGTCCGCTACACGCCGGTGGAGGGCGCCGCCCGCCTCTTCACGCCCGACTTCCTGGCCTATGTCGTCGCGCTCCACGACGAGTTCACCCCGCGGGTGCGGACGCTGATGGCCAAGCGGGCGGTGGTGCTGCGCCGCGCCCTCGAGGACGGCGTGGCGCCCGCCCATCCGCCGCGGAGCGAGGCGAACACTGGCGGCTGGAAGGTGCCGCCGGTGCCGGCGGAGCTGCGGCGCCCGGGCATCGAGATCTCGGGACCGTGCTCGATCACCAGCATGTTCATCAACGCCCTGAATCCGGGGCCGGAGGGCGAGCGCGCCGAGGGCGATCTGGACGACGACGAGGATTCCGGCGGTCATCGGCTCGTCGACACCGTACGCGCGGCGGAGAACCGGCTCGCCGCGGTCAACGGCGAGCTCGCGTACCGCGACGAGGAGCGCGGACGCGACTACCGGATCGCCCCCGGCGCGCTGCCGTTCTTCATGCACCGCGAGCGCGGGCTGCACCTCGACGAGCCGGAGTTCACGGTGGATGGCGCGCCCATCCCCGCCGCCATCCTCGGCACTGCGCTCACGCTCTTCTACGCGGGCCGGGCCCAGGCCGGCCGCGGGCAGGGCATCTTTTTCTACCTGCCCAAGCTCGAAGCGGCCGAGGAGTGCGTGTGGTATCGCGACCTCTTCGACCGGAGCCGCGAGCGGCTGCCCTTCCTCCGCAACGCGGTGATCAGCGCGATACCCCTCGTGGAGTCGCTGCCCGCCGTCTATCAGATGGAGGAGATGCTCTTCGCCCTCGGCCCGTACGCTGGCGGTCTCAACGCCGCACGGTGGGACCTCAAGGCGAGCATCTTCGAGTTCGTCATGGCGGATCCCACGCAGGTGTGGCCGGACCGCTTCGGCGTGGACATCAAGACCACGCCCTTCCTCGCCGACATCTTCCGGCGCCTCGTGGCCATCTGCCTCAAGCGCGGCGCCGTGCCCATTGGCGGCATGGCCACCGCGCTGCCGAGCCAGGACCCCGAGGTGAACGCGGCCGCCGCCGCCGCCATCCGCGGCGACAAGGAGTGGGAGGCCAAGCAGGGTTTCATCCGCGCGTGGGTCGCCCACATCTTCCACATGAAGACGGCGGGTGATCCCTTCAAGCAGCTCCTCGCCTCGGGCTGGAAGCCGACCCCCGAGATGGCGGACCCCGAGCGCTATCCCGTGCGCATCGAGGTGCCGGCGGGACCGATCACCGTCGAGGGCACCCGGAGGAATGCCCGAATGGTGGTGGAGTACGTCGAGGGCTGGCTGAATGGACGCGGGGCCAAGGGCATCGACAGCCTCGCGGGGAAGCCCGGCATCCACCCCGCGCTCATGGAAGACCTCGCGACCGGGCGCATGTCGGTGGCGCAGATCGCCCAGCGCATCCGGCACAAGGCGCGCGCCAGCGACGACCCGTCGATCTCGCACGACTTCGCCCTCGTGAAGCGGCTGCTTCGCGAGGAGACCGAGGACGTCCTCGCGCGGCTGCGCGCCACCGTGAACGACGAGCGGGGCCGCGCCGCCTTCGCGGAGGCGGAGGCGCGCTACCGGAAGGCGGAGAAAATCGCGATGCGGTGGATCAAGAACTACACCGAGCTGGACTTCCGAAGCCTCGCCGCCTACACCCGCGCGGACCTGGAGGCGATCGCCGCCGCGCCCGCGGCGTTCTAGCCGCCCTAGGCGGCAGTCGAGCGGGAGACCATCTCGGCGGGCTCGGCGACCGGGCGCGGCAGCAGCCGCAGCACCACCGGGAGCACCACCAGCGACGCGATGAGGGCGCAGGTCGCGCCCACGGTGAGGAGTAGCCCCAGCCCGTAGATGCCCTGGTGGCGCGAGACCATCAGGCTGCCGAAGCCGACGATGGTGGTGAGGCCGTTCAGGATCACCGCCATCACCGTGCTGCGCGCGACGAGCGGGCCGCCGTGCTCGCGGCCCTCCATGTAGTTCATCACCACGTTGAGGCCGAACTCCGCCGAGGTGCCGATGATGAGGGGCAAGCCCCACACGTTGGCGAGATTGAACTTGAGGTCGAAGAGCCACATGAGGCCGACCGTCCACAGGAGCCCCAGCGCCAGGGGCAGGAGCGAGATCAGGCTTTCGCGCACGCGGCGCAGCATCGCGTAGGTGAGAGCTCCCACCAGCACGAACGCGTAGAGCGTGCCCTGCAGGTACGCGCGCTCCATGAGCCGGATCGCCTCGTAGGTGATGATGGGCGACCCCGTCACGTCGCGGTCCACCGTGCGGAGCTCGCGCACGAACTGATCGGCGCCCTCGCGCTCCCAGATGTCCACCTTCGGGTGGATCTGGATGAGGAACTTGCCGCTCGCCCCGATGAACTTCCGCCGCATCTCGTCGGGCACGTCGGCGAGGGTAATGGGCTGCGGGCGCAGGTTGCGCTGGAGGCTGTAGAACTTGTCCACGAAGTCCCGGTAGAGCTGGGCCTGGAGGTGCGTCAGCGCCGGCTCGATCATGTCGCGATCGGCGACGGCGAGGCGGGCGAGGAGCCGGCCGCTCAGCTCGCGGAGGTGACGGATGTCCTCGGGCAGCTTGTCCCCGGTCTCGACGGCGGCGAAGTCGAAGCGGCGCTTGAGGTCGCGCACGGTCTGGGTGAGGCGGTCGAGATCCACCGGGCTCGAGCGGTTGATCCGCACCGGCGAGACGAGGGGCGCGAAGCTCCGGATGATCTTGACCTTCTCGTCCTGGTTGTCGGGAATGAGACGGAGCACCGAATCCACCTCGGACACCGACGGCAGCCGCTCGAAGGCCTGCTGCTTGGTGCGCAGCTCCTCCAGCGAGGCGGCGGAGGCGAGCCCGTTGAAGCCCGAGCGCCCGGTGGTGGCGAGGATGCGCTTCTCCCACGCCACCGACTCCGTGCCCTTGGCCTGGAGGTTCAGAAGGTTGTAGTCGAAGCCGACCCACGGCAGCGTGAGCGCGCTCGCCACCGTGACCACGGCGCCGGCGGCGAGCACGGTGCCGGGGTACTGCGCCATGCGGTCGAGGAGCGGCACCCGCAGGCGCTCGAGCTGATGCGCGCGCGGCTTCTGGTTCCGTGGGCGCTCGGCGTGGTGGCGGTCCATGATCACCAGCACCGCGGGGAAGAACGTCATCATGCTGAGCCAGGACAGCATGATCGCGGAGCCCGCGATGAAGCCCAGCTCCTGGATGCCCCGGAAGTCGGTGAGCATCAGGACGTAGAACGTGGCCGCCGCGGTGAGGGCGCCGAGCAGGATGGCCGGGCCTGCCCGTCCCGCGGTGTGCTCGAGGGCCTCGCGCAGGTTGCGGCCCAGGAAGATCTCCTCCTCGTAACGGAAGAGGAAATAGATCCCGTAGTCGATGCCCACGCCCACCACGATCGAAATGAACATCACCGAGAAGATCGTGAGGTGGCCCACGAAGAGCGTCACCACCCCCATCGACCACGCGATGCTGACCGCGAGGACCACCAACATGAGGGTGGGCTTCGTGACCCGGAGGAAGCAGAGCCAGATGAGTCCGAGGGTCAGGACGAACGAGAGCACGGTGGCGACCTGGCTGTCCTCGAACGCCGCCGTCATCTCGTCGTTGGAGAGCACGGGGGCACCGGTCACGCCGGCCTGCACGTTGGGGAAGTCCTCCCGGAGCCGCTCCACCGCGTCCCGCACCGCCTGGATGGCCGCCCGGTCGCCCATGAAGCTGCCCTTGTCGCCCTTGGGCGTCTCCACCAGCACGAAGAGAAGGCTCTTGTCGTCGGAGAGGAAGTAGCCGGCGTCGGCCTCGGCGTCCTTGCCGAAGGTGAAGAGGGTGCCCCACGGCGAGCGATAGGCCGTCGGCCGGTCGAGGCGCTGGTCGATCTGCTCCAGGAGCATCTGGAGGAAGCGGGTGTCCGCCGGGTTCTTGTCCTCGAGGCCCAGGTCGAAGACGTTGTTCACGAACGCCTGGGCGAACTGGGTATTCACGCCCTCGAGCAGCTGAGCGAGGCTCGGCTCCGCCGCGAAGTGCTCCATAAACTCCTGGTGGTCGAAGATCTTGTCCTGGATCTCGCGGAGCGTGTCCGTGGAGAGATACAGGAGCTGGCGGCCCTCGAAGCGCTTGGGATCGATGCGGTAGGAGGCGCGCGGGAACTTCACCGGTGACGCGCGGAGCTCGCCGACGAGGCGGCTCGCGTACGCCTTGGCCGCCTCGAAGCTGCGGGCTTCGACCACCACCACGATGTCCTCGAGCTCGCCGAAGTCCTTGGCGTACTCGACGTAGCGCTGCACGTAGCCCGCGTTCTGCGGGAGCACGTCGCGGCCGGACGTCTTGAAGGTGAGTCCATGCACGGTGAGGGCGACGCTCACCGCCGCGAGGATCAGGGAGAGCCCGACCGTCACCCACGGGCGTCGGCAGGACACCCGCACGAGGCGGCGAAGCAAGCGGCCGGTCCGGGAAATCGCGATCATGGGACACGAGGCAGACCCACGCAGTGTAGCACCGCGGTCCCGGGGGGACCTACGTCTGCCGACGCGGAGGCGGGGGCTATTCGGCGGCGGCGATGAAGCGCTCGAGGCGCGTGCGCGCCTCGTCGTCCGACCACTGCTCGGGGGGCGACTTCATCAGGTAGGCGGAGGGGGCGAGGAGGGCGCCCTTGAGCCCCCGGTCCATCGCGATCTTGCAGCAGCGGATGGCGTCGATGACCACACCGGCGGAGTTGGGCGAGTCCCACACTTCGAGCTTGAGCTCGAGGTTGATGGGTTGTTCGCCGAACCCGCGGCCCTCCAGGCGGATGTGGGCCCACTTCCGGTCGGCGAGCCACGGCACGTAGTCACTGGGGCCGATGTGGATCGAGTCGTCGGGCATCTCGTGGGCGAGCTGCGACCGCACCGCGTCCGTCTTGGAGATCTTCTTGGATTCGAGCCGGGAGCGCTCGAGCATGTTGTAGAAGTCGGTGTTCCCGCCCACGTTGAGCTGGCTGGTCCGGTCGAGCCGGACTCCCCGGTCCATGAAGAGGCGCGTGAGCATGCGGTGCACGATGGTCGCGCCCACCTGCGACTTCACGTCGTCGCCCACGATGGGCAGTCCGCGCTCCTCGAAGCGCCGGCGCCAGTATTCCTCGCGCGCGATGAAGACGGGGATGCAGTTGACGAAGCCACACCCGGCGTCCAGCACCTGCTCCACGTACCACTTCGTCGCCATCTCGCTGCCGACGGGCAGGAAGTTGACCACCACGTCGGTGCGCGTCTCCCGCAGGATGCCGGCGATGTCGGCGGTGGAGCCGGGGGCCTTCGTGATGACCTGGGAAAGATAGTGCCCGAGACCGTCGTGCGTCATCCCCCGGTGCACCGGCACGTCGAGGCGGGGTACCTCGGCGAAGCGAACGGTGTTATTGGGCTCCCGGGCGATGGCCTCCGACAGATCGACGCCCACCTTGCGGGCGTCGATGTCGAAGGCGGCCGAGAACTCGATGTCCCCGACGTGGTAGGGGCCTACCCGGGGCCGCATCAAGCCCGGGATGAAGCCGTCGTCCGAAGCGGAGCGGTAGAAGTGGACGCCCTGCACGAGGGCGGACGCGCAGTTGCCGACACCGACAATCGCGACGCGAACCGGGGCCAAGGGTCCCTCCGTGGAATCGCTGGGGTGGCGACGCGCCGTCGAGTCTAGCACATCGCCGCGGGCCGGGGGGGCGGGCCGTCCGCCTCGTCGAGCTCGACGGGAGCGGGCCGCCCGCTGAGGGCGGCGAGCGCGATCATGCCCGCGGAGGCCCACGTGAGCTCGCGCAGCCGGCGCACCAGCGTGTAGGTGAGGCCGATCGCCCCACCGTAGCCGAAGGCGGCGAAGATGGCCACGTTGCTGCCCTCGAGGGCGCCGATTGAGCCCGGGATCATGAAGCTCGCGAACTTCACCGCGGCGGCGCACGCCTCCAGCACCATCGCGGTGAGGAGCGGCACAGGCAGCCCCAGGAAGTTGAGGACGAGGAAGATCTCGAGGCTGCCGAGCGTCCACGCCAGGAAGTGCACGAACACGCCGGCCGCCAGCCGGCGCCGCTGCTCCCGGTAGTACATCGCGAGGGTCCGGTCGAGCCCCTCGAGGCGCTCCTGCCGGCTCCGACTCGGCCCCATGCCGAAGCGGGCGAGGAGCCGTCCGCCGCGCCCCGCCGCGCCCATGAGCTGCACCGCGACGAAGCCCGTCATCGCCAGGGCCTGGACGATCAGCAGCACGGTCATCGCGGTGATGATCGGTCCGTAGACGGGGACGACCGTGCACGCGAGCGCGAGCCCGAGCAGGCCGAACAGCCCCTGGCCCAGCACGATCGCCGTCTTGTCCACGATCACCGAGGTGAGCCCCTCGACCGGGGACACCCAGTAGCGCAGGAGGTACGCTTTCACGGGCTCGCCGCCCACCGAGGCGGTTGGCGTGGTGTAGTTGACCGCCTCGCCGGCGAGGCGCGCCGTCCACAGCTTCGGAAACGGGGGCACGCGATCGGGAAAGGCGAAGCGCCACGCCGCGGTGTCGAGCGTGCTCGTCAGCGCGTAGGGGAAGCACAGCACGATGAGAATCCGCCACGACAGCGTGGTGATCGCGTCGAGGATGGTGGATGGCCCCACCCGGTAGACGAGGTACGCGACCACGCCCAAGCCCACCACCATCACGAGCGGGCGGACGGCGCGCCGGAGGGAAATCGGGCGACTCCGTCCCGCTAGCGCGCGGAGGGGCGGCCGCGGCGAATGCGGCCCACGCACGCCAGCCAGTACGACTGCGAACCCATCGCGACCACGAGGGCGAGGATCGGCAGAGCGGCCGGCAGCGCCGCGCGCAGGAGCACGAACACGATCAGCAGCGCGTAGAAGAGGTCACGGTTGCCCATGTTCTTGAGGGCGCCGCCGACCGTCTCGCCCACCGCGATCTCGCGGGGGAGGTAGCGGGCGAAGAGCGCGCTGAGCGCCACCCCCGAGGCCCCCACCGCGCCGATCGCCGCGTCCACCCATCCGGGGCCGGCCGCGACGGCCATCGCGAGCACGAGGCCGGAGTGGATCACGGTGTCGATGGCCCAGTCCAGATGCGCGCCGAAGCGCGACTCCTGGAAGGTGAGCCGGGCCAGCTCGCCGTCGGAGTGATCCACGATGCATGCCACGGCGTAGGCGAGCACACCCACCGCGGCGGAAGCCGCGGTGCCGTGCCAGAAGCACCACACCGCGCCCAGCCCGATGACGAGGCTCAGGCCGCTGACCTGATTCGGCGTGGCGGGCGTGCGCACGAGCATGCGCGTGATCCGGCGCGAGCTGCGGCGATGGAGGTACTGGTCCACCCCGGTGTCGTTGTCCGTGCCCAGCCCCGCGTAGAGGCGTTGCTCGGCCTCCGCGAGGTCGCCCGTGTCGCCGACGGCGAAGCAGAGGCCGGCCGCCGACAGGGGTTTCGGACGCGTGGCCGCGACGTGGCGCCCGAGCTCGGCGCCGAGGGGGGCGCCCGCGGCCACTGCGCCGGCAAAGCGACGGGCGGCCTCCGCGGTCAGGAGAAGGACGGGCGCGCCTGCCTCGGTGAGCACCGCGCCCGCTGCCTCCGGAGGGTCGGCGAGGAGCGGGCCCAGGGTGCGCGCGTCGAGCAGGGTGGAGGCGGGTAGGAAGAGGGCGCCGCGCTCCGCGATCTCCAGCGCGGCGCCCGCGCCCTCGAGCCAGCGCACGCGGCCGCGCAGGTCGCGGGTGCGCCCGATCAGGCGCTCGAGATTCTCGGTGCGGAGGCCGGCGGGAATTCCCACGACGGTGGCGCCGGCGCGGACCGCGGCGACGGCGGCGCGGAGGGCGAGCGGACGGCCCGCCACCACCGTGCCCGCCAGCGCGGCGCTCTCCGCATCGGGGACGTACAGGAGGGCGCCCGCCACCTCAGGATCCGAACCGCGCGATGCGGGGCAGGACATCGACCTCGGCCCGCCGCAGATCCTCGGCGAAGTCCACCTCGGTCCAGGGCATACCGGTCACGTCGACCCAGCCGACGGGCACGCGGGCGAGCAGCCGGTGGAGCGCGTCCTCGTACTCGTTGGTGCCGCCCGTCTCCTCGATCGACTCGCCGAGGAGCCGGATGTACTCGGGGGCGTGCGCGACGCCGCACTTGAAGAAGCCGATGCCTTCGCCGACCACTTCCCAGCGCTCGGGCACGAACTTCTTGCCGAGCGCGATCACGCGATCGCCGATCCCGTAGAGCTTCACCTCCTCGCCGGTGTCCGTGAAGCCGCGGTCCAGGAGCAGCGCGCTCGCGCTGGGCGAGGCGATGAGCCGGCCGAGGAACTCGGGCGGGAAGAGCACGTCGGCGTCCATGACCAGCGTGGTGTCCTGGAGCAGGGTCTCGCGGGCGCGCCAGAGCGAGAGGATCGAGCCCTTCTGGTAGTCGGGGTTCTCGACATAGCGGATGCGCATGCCGCCGCGCCGGCCGCCCGCCGCCGCGCGCACCTGGTCCTGGCAGTGGCCCACCACGAGCACGGTCTCCTCCACGCCGTGCGCGGCAAGCGCGTCCAGCATGCGATCGAGGAGATGGCGCCCGCCGATGGGGAGCAGGCACTTGTGCGTGTGGTCGGTGATGGGCGCCAAGCGCCGGGCGACCCCCGCCGCGAGCACGATCGCCTTCATCGGTGCCCCGCTGTCGCGCCCGCGAGCGCGCCGCGGAACCGATCGCGGATCTCCTCGGGCGGATAGGGGATGCGCGGCGCCGGCTGCTCCTCCGCGGTGACCTTGACGAGGACGAAGGCGGGCCCGCCCTCGCGCAGCGCCGCCGCCACCGCCTCGCGCACCTCGGGGCCCCCGGCGACCGCGACGGCGCTCCGGTACCCCGACGCCGCCGCGATGGCGTCGAGCCGCGCGTGGCGCGACGGCGAAGCCTGATTGCCCGTGGAGCCGTAGACGGCGTTGTCGAAGACCACGTGCACGAAGTTCGCGGGCCGGCCAGCGCCCATCAGGGGACCGCCGCCGATCATCGGGAGGATGCCAAGGTTCATCAGCAGGTTGCCGTCCCCGTCGAACACCACCGCCGGCCGCTCCGGCCGGGCCAGCGCCACCCCGAGGCCGATGGCCGAGGCCAGGCCCATCGAGCCGATCATGTAGAAGTTCTGCGGCCGGTCACCCAGCGAGAACGACTCGCGGCAGATGAAGCCGTTGGCGTGCACCACCGGCGCATCGCCCACCGCCCCCATCGCCGCCCGCAGCGCCTCCAGCCGCGAGATCTTCGGCGTCAGGTCTCCCGTTGGAACCACGCTCTGCGCTGGATTTCTGTCTACCATCAGCGGGGGCCCAGAAATGGCCCCCGCTCTCCCCCCGCCGGCATTCGACCCGCCGGTGCGCGAGGTGTTCTGCGGACCACCGTGGCCCGTCTCCGCGTGCGAACGCGTGGCCATGACGCCCGGCGGGAGCAGGAGCGCGACCGGCTGCGAGAGGCGCGTGGACTCGGCGCGGGCCCAGGCGATGTCGGTGGGCGCGGTGTCGGCGGACAGCACCCGATGCGGCACGCCCATGAGGTCGAGGAGGCGCGGGGAGATGTCGCCCATCACGAGATGCTCGGGCGCGTCCTTGCCGCCGTGGCCCCGCCAGGTCACGAGGAGCACGGCGGGAAGCCGGTACATCAGGGAGAGGGAGACCACCGCGTTGAGGCTGGTGCCGAGGCCGGAGTTCTGCATGATCACGAAGGGCGCGCGGCCGGCCAGCCAGGCGCCCGCCGCCATCCCCACCGCCACGTCCTCGCGCACGGCGGGGACATAGGGCAGGCGCGGGTGCGTTTCGAGCGCGGCGATGGCGTCGCCCACCAGCGAGCAGGGCACGCCCGTGAAGAAATCGTGCCCCTCGCTCTCCGCCGCCTCGATGAACTCCTTGCCGGAGATTGGCATCACGACTAGGATTTGATCTCCGCCCACGCGCGCTGGTAGTCCTCGAAGGTATCCACCTCGAGCCAGCCCTTGTAGACGTCCACGCAGTGGACGCGCTCGCCGCGCGCCACCAGCTCCTGCAGGAGATCGGTGAAGGCGGCGTGCTCCACGCCGTCCGCCTCGTGGAAGCGGCCCCGGCCCGCCGCGCGGGCGGCCTCCCACGCGCCGCGCATCGCCTGCGTCCCGCGCTCGGAGAAGAGCGCCATCCCGATGAACTCGCCGTTGGCGCGCTCGGGCGACACCCGGGCCCCCACCGTCACGAGCGTGTCGTCGCCGCCATCGCCCAGCGCGCGGAGCCCGGCGGCGGGGGCATGCTCGGTGACCACGAGGTCGAGCGGCTTGGCGAGCGGGAGCAGACGGTCGCGCTGATCCACCCAGGCGCGGTCCACCACCACCGCGCAGTCGGACTCGGCGCGGAGCAGGCGCTCCAGCACCGAGCGCTCGAAGAGGATGTCGGAGTAGAGGAAGAGGACGCGGCCACTCAGCGCCGGCGCGGCGGCGAAGAGGGAGGCGAGCTCGCCCGTCTCCTCGTACCGGTCGTTGTCGAAGTAGCGCACGCCCGGCACCGTCACCTGATCCTTGCGGTAGCCGCGCACCACCACGATGTCATGCACGCCGCACGCGCGCAGAGTATCGATCTGCCGCTCGAGGATGGTCCGGCCCTTGATGTCGAGCATGCACTTGGGACGGTCCTCGGTGAGCGGGAGGAGCGACTTGCCGGAGCCGGCCGCGATGATGACGGCGCGGACCTGGCTCTCGCGAGGCAGGTACTCGGCCTCGATGGCCTCGAACTCCGCCACGCCCACGTGCCGGTAGATCTCCTCGAGCGGCACGATGTGCGGGTCGAGGGCGTCCAGCCGGCGCTCGCGCGCGAGGGTGGCCAGGGCGGTCTGCATTCCCCGGACGGCGCCGCGCAGCGCCTGATTGGCCCAGATCACCATCTTGACGCCCGCCCCCTCCAGCTCCTCGAAGGTCACCGAGGGATACAGGGTGGGCACCACCACCACCGGGGTGGGGCGCTCCCACTGCCGCATGAACTCCAGGATCTCGGCGGCGGTCTTCGACTTCGAGTGCATGAGGATCATGTCCGCGCCCGCCTCCGCATAGGCGTGGGCCCGGCGCAGCGCCTCCTTCATGCCCCAGCCCGCGATGAGGGCCTCGACGCGCGCGATGATCACGAAGTCGGGATCGCGCCGCGACTTCACCGCGGCACGGATCTTGCCCGCGAACTCCTCGATGGAGAGGAGCTCGCGACGCATGCCGGGGTAGAGGCTGCACTTCTTGGGGAAGATGTTGTCCTCCATGCAGATCCCGGCGACGCCCGCCCGCTCGTACTCCTCCACCGTCCGGACCACGTTGACGGCGTTGCCGTAGCCGTTGTCGGCGTCGGCGATGACGGGGACCGAGACGGCGTCGTTGATGTAGCGGGCGGTCTCGAGATTCTCCGTCATCGTGAGGAGGTTCACGTCGGGCATCGCGCGCTGGGCGGCGGACACCGCGAAGGACGACGACCACACCAGCGGGAAGCCCGCCGCCTCGATGAGGCGGGCGGACAGGGCGTCGTGAGCGCCGACCATCGGGACGAGCCCGGGTCGACGGAGAAGCGAGCGCAGCATCGCAGCTTTGGTCATGGCGAGGGCTCCCTGGCCGGTTGCGCCCCTACTGGGTCTTGGGCTTGGCCGCCGGCTTCTCGGTTTCTGAGATGAGCTCCCCCTGCTTGGTCTTCATCTTCTTGATCAGCTCGGGATAGGAGGAGGTCTGGATGATCTTGTTGAACTGGGTCCGGTAGTTCGAGACGAGGCTCACGCCCTCGATGCTCACGTCGTAGACGAGCCACCGGTCGCCTTTCTTCAGCATCCGGTAGTCGATGGGCACCTCGGTGCCGCTCTTGCTGATGATCTTGGTGCCCACCACCGCGATGTCGCCCTCGCTCCGCTCGCTGGTGTAGGTGATCTTCTCGCCCCCGTACGTGTCGATCTTGGAGATGTAGGAGCGCTCCAGGAGGTCGGCGAAGAGGCCCACGAATTCCTCGTGCTCGGCATCGGTCTTGCCGGCCCAGTGGCGGCCCAGCGACCGCCGGGCGATCTCGTTGAAGTCGAAGATGTCGTTGGCGATCTTGCGGACGGCAGCGCGGCGCTCCGTCACCTTGTTGTCGCCCTTCAGGGCGGGGTTGTCGAGCGTCTTGACCACGCGGTCGATTGCCCCCTTGAGCTGCTCGGTGGGCTGACCTGCCCACGCGGCAAGGGGGAGAGCGAGCAGGGACGCGGCGAGCGCGCCCAGGAAGAGACGACGAAGCATCGAATAACCTCCACGCATTAGACTTTCCCGAACACGTACTTCGAGATGAGCTCCTCGATGTCGACCGGCGGCTCCACCTCGGTGATCTTGCCGTTCGGCTTGATTAGCTTCTCGGATCCGCCGGGATTGATCTTGATGAACTTCTCGCCGATGAGGCCCCGCGTCTTGATGGACGCGATGGTGTCCTCTTGAAGCTTCACGTCGCCCCTGATGACCATCTCGACGCGCGCCTGGTAGTCGGACAGCGTGATCCGGTCCACGCGGCCGATCTCGACCCCCGCGATCTCCACCGAGGAGCCGGCCTTGAGCCCGCCCACCGAGGGGAAGTCGGCGAAGACGACATAGCCCGGGCTGCTGAAGAGGTCGACGCGGCCCAGCCGGACGGACAGCCAGCCGAGCGCGAGAATGCCGATCAGCAGGAACACTCCGACCGCCACGTCGAGCGCCGAACGCCTCATGTGTCGTCGTCTCCCCTCAGAATCTTGCCTGACCTCGCGGCCCGCGTCCACCACGCATCAGCGATCCGCCAGGCTCTCGACCTCGCCACGGATGAACTGCTGGACAATGGGGTTCGGCGAGGCCTGAATCGCCTCCGGGGTCCCGCTGTCGACGATCACCCCGTCGTGCAGCATGGCCACGCGATCGGCGATCTGGAAGATTTCCGGGATCTCGTGGCTCACCACGATCGCGGTGAACCGAAACTTCCGATGCAGCTCGACGATGAGATGGTGGATGGTGTTCACGAGGATCGGGTCCAGGCCGGTGGTGGGCTCGTCGAAGAACACCACCTCCGGCTCGGTGACGAGGGCGCGGGCGATGGCCACTCGCTTCCGCATGCC
>DASTYT010000099.1 GCA_035764725.1 Candidatus Methylomirabilota bacterium
CTGAAGCGCGCCTAACGGATCGCCCGCAGCCGCGGGGACGCCAGCAGAAGGAGCGCGTTCGCCGCGACCATCCCGCCGCCCACCAGCACCGCGAAGCGCGCGTCGACCAGCGCGGCCAACACACCCGCGAGCAGGCCTCCCAGCGGCATGAGGTTCCAGCAGAGCGAGTAGAGGCTCATCACCCGCCCGCGGAGATGGTCGGGCACGCGCTGCTGGAGATAGGTGCTGGTCTGGGTGAGGTAGAACGTGTTGCAGAAGCCCACCAGCACCAGGAGCGGCCACGCCATGCGGATGTGCGGCGCATAGGCGAAGGCCATGAGGACGAAGCCGAGCGCGGCGGCGCCCGCGAAGAGCCACGGCCCGCGGCGCGTGATACGTTGCGCGACCGTCGCCACCGTGAAGGTGGCGGAGAGCGCGCCGATCCCGTGCGCAGCCTGCAGGAGACCATAGCCGGTGGGCCCCATGCCGAAGTAGGTGTCGGCGAAGATGGGCAGCAGGGTGAGATAGGACATCGCGAACAGGCTGTTGAAGAGTGACAGCCCGATCAAGCTCGCGAAGATCATGTTGCCGGCGACGAAGCTGAGCCCCGCCGCGAACTGGCGCAGCACCCGCTGCCCGTCGGGGGTGCGGGGCGCGACCTCCAGTCTGATGCGGCTGTACAGGGCGAGTGCCGCGAAGGAGCCCGCGGCGGCCATGGCGAAGCCCACCCACCCGCCGAAGGCGGCGATGAGGAGGCCGGTGATGGACGGCCCGATCATGCGCCCGGCCTGCCAGGGGATGGAGCCGAGCGCGATCGCATTCGCCAGCCGAGCGCGGTCGATCAGCGACGGGACCAGGGACATGCGGCTCGGCTCGTCGAAGGCGCGGAAGATGTTGCTCAGCACGGCCAGGGTGAGGAGCGCGCCGAGCCGCGCTCCGCCCAGCACGGTGAGCGCGAGGGCGACGCTCAGCGTGAGGGCGGTGAGGATCTGGGTGACGATGAGCAGCCGGAGGCGATTGACACGGTCGGCCAGGACGCCGCCGAAGAGCTGGAACACGACCAGCGGCACGCCCTGGGCCAGGCCGAGATAGGCGAGCGCGAGCGGATCGCGCGTCACCTCCCAGACGATCCAGGCGAAGGTGACGTACTCCGCCCGGTGGCCGAGCACGTAACAGACGAGCCCGAGCCAGTAGTGGAGGTAGTTTCGCCCGCGCAGCGCGGAGAAGGTGGACGCCCCGGCGGTCGTCACTGACGCGGGCGAGGTCTCGAGCTAGGCGCGATACGTCGCGTGGTCCACCGTCCACCGCGCGAGGAGATCGGGATCCGGCTCCTGCGCGATGCCCGGCACCGTCGAGGTCGCCACCTCGCCCCGCCCGCTCAGCACGATCTCGGGCTTGCCGAGGTCGTTCGTGTAGAAGTACGAGGACGGGAAGATGTCGCCGGGATAGGTGAAGTTCGGCAGGGTCGCCAGCTCCGCACAGATCTGGCCGCCCACGCCGCTCTCCAGCATGCCGCCCACCCAGCAGGGGATGCCGTGCTCGGCGCAGAGGGCCTGGATGTCCCGCGAGGCGGCGAGCCCGCCCACGCGCGCCATCTTGATGTTGATCACACGGCAGGCGCCCAGCGCGATGGCCGCGCGCACGTGGGCGAGGCTCTGCGCGCTCTCGTCCAGGCACACCGGCGTCTCGATCTGCTTCTGGAGCGCGGCGTGGTTGACGAGGCTCGCGCCGTCGTCCTGGAGCGGCTGCTCGATCATGGCGAGGCGGTAACGGTCGAGCGAGCGGAACAGCGGCGCATCTGCGATGGTGTAGGCGGCGTTGCAGTCGATGTGGAAGGTGTGGTCGGGGAAGGTCGCCCGCACCGCGTCCACCATCTTCACGTCCCAGCCCGGGCGGAACTTGAGCTTGATGCGCGGGAAGCCGGCGTCGATCGCGCCCTGGACCTTCGCCATCAGCTCGTCCAGGGTGTCCTGCACGCCGAAGTCCGCGCCCACCTTCACGCGGTCGCCCTTGCCCCCGAGGGCCTCGTGGAGCGGCACGCCCAGGCGCTTGGCCTCCAGCACCCACCAGGCGATCTCGAGCGCGGCGCGCGCGAACTGATTGCCCTTCACGTCCGCGAGGCGCTCGAGCAGGGCCTCCGCGGAGTCCACCTGCTGGCCGATGACCTTGGGCGCCATGAGCTCGCGCACGGTGAGAAAGGCGGCGGCGGTGTACTCGGAGGAGTAGCCGGGGAACCACGGCGGGCAAGACTCGCCCCAGCCGTGGAGGCCGCCGCTCTCCATGCGCGTCAGGATGGTGTCGGTGGCGAGATGATCACCGTACGACGTACGGAAGTTGATCGCGGTGGGGATGCGCACGCGGTAGATGTCGAGGCGGTCTATTCTCATGTGTTTTCCTCAGATGACGCCGTCGCGGCGCAGCGTGTCCAGCTCCGCGGTGTCGAGACCCAGGTGCTTGCCGTAGATCTCCGCGTTGTGCTCGCCGAGCAGCGGCGCCCGTGTCACCTCGGTGGGCGACTCGGACATGCGCACCGGGTTGCCGGGCATGGGGTAGGGGCCGCGGCGCGGGTGCTCGAGGTCGGTGATGAAGCCGCGGGCGCGCAGATGCTTGTCGGCGAGCACCTCGGTGGAGTCGAGCACGGCGCCGCAGGGGATGCCCTGGCCGGCGAGGATCTCGAGCACCTCATGCTTGTTCCGGTCCTTGGTCCACGCCTCGATCATGGCGTCCAGCTCGTCGATGAACGCGACGCGGTCGCGTCGGTCGGCGTAGCGCGGGTCGGAGCCGAGCTCGGGCCGGCCCACGATGCGGCACAAGGTCTTCCACATCTCGACGGTGGCCACGTGGATGAACACATAGTCGTCGGGCCCGCCGCCCTTGCAGCGATAGAGGTTCGACGGCGCGGCGGTGGCCGAGCGGTTCCCCTGACGCCGTGCCGGCTTGCCGCTGGCGTAGGACTCCCGCAGGTGGATGCGCAGGAGGTTCACCACCGCGTCCTGCTGGGCCACCTCGATCTGCTGGCCAACGCCGGTGGCCTGGCGCTGGATGATGGCGGCGAGGATGCCGATGGCGGCGTGGAGACCCGCGCCGGTGTCGGCGAGGCCGCCGATAGCCTTGGTGGGTGGGCCGTCGGGTGAGCCGGTCATACTCATGGCGCCCGCCATCGCCTGGGCGATCCACTCGAAGCTCTTGTAGCTCTCGTAGGGCCCGCCCGCGCCGAAGCCCTTCACGGAGACGCTGATGATGCGGGGATTCAGCTTCCGGAGCGCCTCGTAGCCGAGGCCCAGGCGGTCCATGGAGCCGGGGCCGAGATTCTCCACCACCACGTCGGCGCTCTTGGCCATCTCCTCGAACATGGCGCGGCCGCGGGGCGACTTGAGGTTCAGCGTCACCGCCTTCTTGCACGAGTTCAGCAGCAGGAAGAACCACGCGTCTTCACCACGCTTGTCGGAGAGCGCGGTCCGGCCGGGCTCGCCGTCGGGCGGCTCGATCTTGATGACCTCCGCGCCCAGCCACGCGAGCATCTGGGTGCAGGAGGGGCCCGCCTCGTACTGAGTGAGGTCGAGCACGCGGATCCCGTCGAGGGCTCTGGACATGGCGGGCCTCCGCGCCTTACGTCGTGTACGCCGAGAAGCGCACGGTCTGGGCGCGCGCCTTCGAGTCCGTGATCACGTTGACCACCGCGGGCTTGCCGGAGGCGAAGGCGCGCTCCAGCGCGGGGCGGATGTCGTGGGGCTTCTCGACGAACTCGCCGTGCGCACCCAGCTCCTGCGCCACGCGGTCATAGCGCGTGTGGCCAAGGTTGCGCCCGGGCTTGGGGAGCGGCCGCGTCCACGGCGCGTCCGCCGTCCAGCCGCCGTTGTTGCTGATGACCACCACCACCGGGATCTTGTGGCGCACCGCCGTGTCGATCTCCATGGCGTTGATGCCGTAGGAGCCGTCGCCGTGCAGCACCAGCACCTGGGTGTCGGGCTTGGCCACCTTCGCGCCCACCCCGAAGGGCAGGCCGACGCCCATCGTTCCAAAGGCTCCAGAGTTCAGGCGATGTCCCGCGGTGTAGGTGGGGATGGCCTGACGGCCGTAGTTGAGGATCTCCTGGCCGTCCACCACCAGGAGGCCGTCGCGCCGCATGAAGTCGCGCACCTCCTTGCAGAGGCGCAGGGGGTGAATCGGCGTCTGCTCCACCGACATCGCCTTGTCCTGCTCGGCGCCCTTCTCGGCATCCAGCGTCCGGAGCTTGCCCGTCCAGGCGGCGTAGCGCTTGGGCGAGAGCTTGCCCTCGGCTTCCGCGCCGAGCTGCTCCAGCACCGCCCGGGCGTCGCCCGCGATCGGCACGTCGACGGCGCGGTTGTGGCCGAGCTGCGTGGGGTTGATGTCCACGTGAATGACCTTGAGGTCGGGGCCGAAGCGCGGCGGCCGGCCGAACTGGATCATCCAGTTGAAGCGCGTGCCCACGACCAGCACCACATCCGCCTCGGTGAACGCCTTGCTCCGCGCGTTCAGGAATGCGAGCGCGTGATCCTCGGGGATGAGGCCGCGCGAGATCGGCGTGGTGTAGAAGGGGATGCCGGCCGCCTCCACGAAGGCCTGGAGCGCGGCGGCGCCATCCGACCACCACACCCCGCTGCCCGCGATGACCACCGGGCGCTCGGCCTTGGCCAGGAGCGCCACCGCCTCGCGGATGGCGCCGGGGTCGCCGAGCGTGCGCGGCGCCGGCTTCCATGGGCCGGGATAGCGCATCTGCTCCTCCTCGACCTTCTCGCCGAGGATGTCGCCGGGCATGTCGATGTACACCGGGCCCGGCCGGCCCGTGGTGGCCTGGCGGAAGGCGGTGTCCACGATCTCGGGAATGCGCTTGGCGTCGTAGATGCGCTCCGTCCACTTGGTGATGGGCTTCATGAGCGCGACCTGGTCCACCTCCTGGAAGGCCTCCATCCCGAGGAACACGCGCGGGCTCGAGCCGCCGATGGCGACCAGCGGCGCGCAGTCGGTCCAGGCATTGGCCACGCCGGTCGCGAGGTTGATGGCGCCCGGGCCCGAGCACGCCATGGCCACGCCAGGCCGGCGGGTGACGCGCGTCCACGCGTGCGCGGCCAGGGCGGCCGCCTGCTCGTGGCGCGTGTCGATGGCGCGGATGCCGAGCTTGATGCAGGCGGCCTCGGTCTCCAGCATGGGCCCGCCCATCAGGTAGAACATCGTGTCGACACCCTGCGAGCGCAGGGACTGCGCCAGCACCTCGGATCCCGTGATCGTGGCCATGACCAGTCCTTTCGGGAGGTTGGACGGGCACCGCTCGGACGAGAGCGATTCTACGGGGGCATGCGATGGGGGTCAATGCGCGGGCCGTCCGCATTCGCGTACACTCGGGTGCGGGAGGACGGCATGGAACAGCGCACCCACGAGAAGATCGCCGCGCATCTGTGCGGAACGCCGCTCGCGATTTCGGAGGGCCGGGCCCGCGTGGCCCTGGAGGTGAGCGCCGAGATGGCCGCCGACGGCCGCGGCCTCGCCCACGGCGGCTTCACTTTCGGCCTGGCGGACTACGCGGCGATGCTGGCGGTGAACGAGCCCACCGTGGTGCTGGCCGGCGCCACGCTGAAGTTCCTCGGTCCCGTGGTGGTCGGCGACCGCGTGGAAGCCGAGGCCGTCGTCGATCGGCAGGAAGGTAAGAAGCGCTGGGTGAAGGTGACGGTGCGGCGCGCGGGCCAGCCGGTGCTGGAAGGCGAGCTCTTCGCCGTCGTGCCCGACCGCCACATCCTCGACGGGAAAGGGTAGCCGTCGCCTGCCGCGGCGAGCCTCCTCACTCCGCTCCGAGCGCGAACAGCGGCCACTCGCCGGGAACGCCCTTGAGCGCGTGAAGGCCGCGATCCTGGAAGCGCAGACCCGACCCGATCGCGAGATCCTTCACGGTGCCGGAGACGAGAATCTCGCCCGGCGCCGCTTGCGCCTGGATGCGGGCGCCGATGTGCACGGCGAGCCCCGTGAGCGAGCGCCCCTGCAGCTCGCACTCGCCGGTGTGGACACCGACGCGTACGTCGACTCCGAGACGCTTCACGCTGTCGCGCACGCCACGGGCGCACTCCAGCGCGCGGGCGGGCGAGTCGAAGCGCACGAAGAACCCATCGCCCGCGGTGTCGATCTCGACGCCCTCGCAGCGGAGGATGTGACTCCGCACGTCACTACGATGCTCGGCGAGCAGCGCACGCCAGCGCGCATCGCCCAGATTCGCGGCGCGCTCGGTGGACCCGACGATGTCGGTGAACAGCAGGGTCGCGAGAACGCGTTTGGACTCGGCCGACTTGCGCCGCTGTCGCCGGGACTCGTCGATGATCTGGCCGGTCCCCTGCGCGGAGGCGGCGAGCGCCCCAGCGGCGTCGTAGAGCTGCACGTCGGCGGTCACCAGATTGCGATCGCGGAGCCGCCCGGTGACCTCCGCGCGCAGCCGCCTACCGTCGGCGGGCAGCGCGCGAAATAGGTAGTTCGAATGCGTCAGACCGACGAACGACTGGCCGGGCTGCAGGAGCCTCCAGGCGGTGGTCAGCGTCGCCGTGTTCGCCAGCGCCGCGATCGCCCCCGGCGCGATCGAGCGTGAGAACCCGCACAGCCACTCACTCGCGGGCATGCTCATCGTCAGGCTCTGCTCCGTCTTTGATTCGACGCGGACCCCGATCAGCTCGGAGAAGGGCGGGATCAACCGACCCTCGAGGTAGGCGTCGAGCAGCGCGAGGTTGTCTCGGCCGTCCGTCGACGTGACCTCGCCCTTCACCGCCCTCAGATACGGATCGGGAGTCGCGTAGGCCGCCTCCTCCACCGGGCGGAGCACCTCGGGCGGGGGCGGCGGCGGGGGCTCGACCGCTCGTATCTCGCACTGGCTGCTGCCCTGGGCGACTCGGCGACCCTGCGGATCCTCGATCTCGACTTCCACGGCGATGAAGAACCGGCTTGCGTTCGCCACGCGTGCGCGGACGAGCAGGTTGCCGGGTTGAACACGGGCCGGCCGGAAGTAATTGAGCGCCAGTGTGATGGGCTCCGCGTCCAGTCCGGGCGCCAGCGTGGTCGTGGCGGCGCCGGTGACGGCGGCTTCGGTGAGGATGGAAATCTCCAGCTCCCCCGAGGCCAGCCCCAGCCATCCCGTGGCCGGCATGATCCAGGTTCCGGAGCCCGGTCCCACATGCGCCGGACGGATCCCCAAGAGGCGCGTGAGTGGAGGGGACGGCAGCTGACCGAGGCTGAGGGCGCGAATACGTTCGATCCCCGGCAATGCCCAGAACCACGCCGGGGGAACTTGCCCTCGCGCCGGTTCCTCGATGATCACGGCGGACAGGGTGTGGGCGAGCGTTTCGCCGTCGTGAGGCTAGACGCCCGCGAAGGCGCGGTCGAGGGCCTGCGCGAGGTCGGCGACCAGGTCGTCGGCGTCCTCGATGCCCACGGAGTAGCGGATCAGGTTGTCCTTGATCCCGATCTCCAGGCGCTCCTCGGTGGTGAGCTCGTAGAAGCTCATGATGGCGGGCTGCTCGATGAGCGTCTCCACGCCACCGAGCGACACCGCGAGGTGGGGGATCCGGCAGGCGTCGACCACGCGCGACGCCGCGTCCAGATCGCCCTTCACCTCGAAGGACACCACGCCGCCGTAGCCGCGCATCTGCCGCTTGGCCACCGCGTGCTCGCGGTGGCTGGGCAGGCCGGGGTAGTGGACGGCGGCGACCTTCGGATGCCCGGCGAGGAATTCCGCGACCGTCTGGGCGTTGGCGTTCTGGCGCTCGATGCGCAGCGCGAAGGTCTTGATGCCGCGGACCAGGAGGTAGGCGGCGAAGGGATCGACGATGGCGCCGGTGATGCCCTGCAGCGAGCGCACCGCGCCCACCAGATCCCGCGAGCCCAGGATGGCGCCGGCGAGGAGGTCGTTGTGGCCGCCGAGATACTTGGTGGCCGAGTGCATCACGAGGTCCACGCCCCACTCGAGCGGCCGCACGTTGTATGGCGTGGCGAACGTCGCGTCGATCACCGTCTTGACGCGGTGCTTGCGCCCGATGGCGGCGAAGCGCTCGAGGTCCAGCACGCGGTTGTAGGGATTGGTCGGCGACTCGCTCAGCAGCACCCGGGTCGTCGGGCGGATGGCGTCCTCCAGCGCCTCGTAGTCGCCCGCGGGCACCGTGGACACCTCGATGCCATAGCGCGCGAGCGTCTGGTTGAGGAACTGCCGCGTGCGCCGGTAGCTGTCATCCGTCACCACCGCGTGGGTCCCCCGCGAGAGCATGGCGAAGAGCGCGGTGGTCATGGCGGCCATGCCGCTCGAGAAGAGCAGGCAGTCGCCCGCGCCCTCCAGCGCCGCGAGCTTGGCCTCGGCGATCTTCTGCGTGGGGTTGCCGTAGCGCCCATACTCGACGCGCTCGATCTTGCCGTCGAAGTGGTCCTTCAGCTCCTGGGTGTTGGCGAAGGTGAAGGTGGCGGTCTGGATGATGGGAGTGGCGAGCGAGTTGGCGGGCTTGGGCCGGGGCTCGCCGCCGTGCACGGACAGCGTGCTGGGCCCCAGCGGCTTCTGCGGCGGCTCGACGGGGTCGGGCATCAGGACACCAGCAGCCGCGCCTTCTCGACGTGGCGCGCGATGGCCCGCGCCACCCGCTTGGGATCGGCGGGCAGCTCCACGGGCTTATTCCGGTGGGTAGGCTTGATGCCGGCCAGCTCGCCCATGTGATAGGCGGCCTTCTGGTCGGCGAACTTGAGCCCGTTGGCGGTGGAGATGACGACGACACGCTCGCTGGAGCGGATCACCTTCTTGTCCACCAGCTTGCGGAGCGCCGCGAGGGCCACGCCGGTGTGCGGGCAGTTGAACATGCCGGTGCGGTCAGCGCGCGCCGCCTCATCCGCCAGCTCCTGCTCCGACGCCTGCTCGACCACGCCGTTGAACCGCTGCAGCGTACGGATGGCGCGCTTGACCGAGACCGGGTTGCCGATCTGGATGGCCATGGCCAGCGTGGACTGGGCGGCGATGGGCTCGAACGTCTTGAAGTCGTTCTGGAAGGACCGATAGAGGGGATTGGCGCGCTCGGCCTGGGCGAGGCAGATGCGCGGCAGCTTGTTCACCAGCCCCAGCTCCTGCATCATCACGAACCCCTGGCCCAGCGCGTGCACGTTTCCGAGATTGCCGCCCGGGATGATGATCCAGTCCGGCACCTCCCAGTCGAACTGCTGCACGATCTCGATGGCCACCGTCTTCTGCCCCTCGATGCGGAGGCTGTTCATCGAGTTGGCGAGGTAGATCCGCTTCTCCTTGGTGATCTCCTGAACGATCGTCATGCAACCGTCGAAGTCGGTGTCCAGCGAGAGCACCAGCGAGCCGTTGGCGAGCGGCTGCACGAGCTGGGCGATCGACACCTTGTCCTTGGGGAGCAGCACGACCGAGGGGATCCCGGCGAAGGCGCAGTAGGCGCCGAGCGCGGCGGAGGTGTCGCCGGTGGAGGCGCACGCCACCGCGTCGATGGGCACGCCGCCCGCGATCATCTGCTTCACGACCGAGACGAGCACGGTCATGCCGAGATCCTTGAAGGACCCGGTGTGCGAGTTCCCGCACTGCTTCACCCAGAGGTCTTCGACCCGGAGGCTCTTGCCGTACCGGTCCGCCCACAGGAGGTTCGAGCTGCCCTCGTACATCGACACGATGTTCTCGTTGTCGAGGAAGGGCACCACCCATTCCTTCTTGCCCCACACGCCGGAGCCGTAGGGATAGGCGTTGCGGCGATAGCGGTCGTCGAAGAGCTGGATCCAGGCCGCGGCGGAGCGCGACTTCAGCGCCTCCATGTCGTGCTGCACCTCGAGGAGGTCGCCGCAGGTCGGGCAACGGTAGATAACCTCCCGGAGGTCGTATTCCCCGGGGCAGCCATTGATGCAGGAGAACCACGCGTTGTACGCCATGGGTGCGTCCAGTATAGCGCCTTCCCTTCGGCGGGATGTCAGGCGCGCCAGGGCTCCACGATGATCTTGGCGTGCCGCTCCGGCGAGGCGAGCTCGGCGAAGGCGCCGGCCACACCGTCCAGCCCCACGTGCCCGGTGATGAGCGGTGCGGTGGGGATGGTGCCTGCGGCGATGTGGGCGAGCGTCTGCTCAAACTCGTCCGCGGTGTAGCCCAAGACGAACTGGAAGGCCAGCTCCTTGCTGATGCCGAGCATGGGATGAATGGTGTCGGGCTCCATGCACACGCCCACCACGACGATGCGGGTCCCCTTCGGCGCTGCGCCCATGAGCTGATCGAGCACGCCGGGGACCCCGACGCACTCGAAGACCACCGCGGGCCGCCGCGCGGGGCCGGGGATCCAGGGCGGGAGCACCGGCGCGCGGGCGGGATCGCGCCAGGCGGCCACCTCCGCCCAGCGCGTCCACGGCGTGTCCTTCGCGGGATCCACGACCACATCCGCGCCGAGGGCCTCGGCGAGCGCGCGGCGGCGCGGCGAGAAGTCGGCGGCCACGATGGGCCGCGCCTCGGCGAGGCGCAGCGCCGCGATCACCGCCAGGCCCACCGGGCCGCAGCCGATCACGAGTGGCGCGTCGTCCGGCGTGAGCCTCGCCATGTTCACCGCGTGGAGCCCCACCGCCATGGGCTCGGTGAGCGCCGCGTGGTCCGTCGTCAGGCCCTCGGGCACGGGCAAGAGACGCGACTCGGTGAGGCGCATGTACTGGGCGTAGCCGCCCGGCGTCTCGTTGGAGTAGCCCACCGTGCGGACGCCGTCGGCGCGGATCAGCCCGGGCACGGAGCAGACGCGCGCGCCGAGCGGCAGGCGCTTCTCCGTGTCCGGTCCGAAGGCCACCAGCTCCGCGCAGAACTCGTGCCCCATCACCACGTCACGGCCGAGGTCCATCACGAAGCGGCTGCCGACCCGGCGCGCGTTTTCCACGAACCGATCCGCGTGCTTCAGGGCGTGAAGGTCCGAGCCGCAGATGCCGCAGGCCAGGGTCTTCACCAGCACCTCACCCGGTCCAGGGTCGGGAACGGGGAGGTCGGCCACGAGGATCTTGCGGTCTCGCATGACGGCGGCGCGCATGGCGCTCTCATGGTGCACGGGCCGGCGTGTCTCGTCCAGCCCCTCGCCCCAGAGGCCGAGCCGCCGTGGGATCGAACCCCCCCATTGGCCAGGGACATCGCGACAGGTAGAATGCCGCCATGTCCCGCTTCCCGGACCTTTCCCCCGACCGGATGACGGAGGGCCAGCAGCGCGTGGCGGCGGCCATCGCCTCCGGGCCCCGGGGCGGCGTCCGCGGCCCCTTCGCCGTGCTGCTGCGGAGCCCCGAGCTGGCCGATCGCGTGCAGAAGCTGGGCGAGCACCTGCGCTTTCATTCCTCGCTGCCGGCCCGCCTCAACGAGTTCGCCATCATCATCAACGCCCGCTTCTGGGAGTCGAAGTACGAGTGGTTCGCCCACCGGCCCCTCGCGGTGAAGGCCGGCCTCGCCGAGGCCATCGCGGACGCGGTGGCGAAGGGCCAGCGGCCGGACGGCATGAAAGAGGACGAGGCGCTGGTCTACGACTTCTGCACGACCCTGCATCGCCGGCACTTCGTGGATGATGCGTTGTTCGAGCGCGCGAGAACGTTGCTGGGCGAACAGGGCGTGGTGGATTTGATCGGCGTGAGCGGCTACTACACGCTGGTCTCGATGGTGCTGAACGTGGCGGAGATCCCGCTGCCCGCGGGAACGCCGCCGCCGTGGTAGTGACCCGGTAGCGAAGGAGGATCCGACCCATGGCCGTGATTGCGAAGGATGCCGCGCTGTACGCCAAGCTCGAGGAGCGCATCCTCGCCCGCGATCAGGTCGGGGCCAGCCAGGTCTTCTACGATCTCGTGCGCGCGGAGCGGCCCCTCACCGAGATCGTCCGCGAGACGGTTCGCATCCACGCCCCCTACACGCACGTGCCGTATCACCAGCGTATCGACAACGGGTTCGTGCGTTTCGTCAACAACGACCACTGCCTGCTCAGCTCGCGCACCAGCGTGCGCCTGCCCGCCTATCTGCCCGCGTCGCACCGCTACCTGCCCATGGCGCAGACGATCTGGTACGTGCCCACGGGACTCGACCCCTGGAATCAGCTCCTGGGACGCGCGCCCGGTCACTACGGGCGCCGCGCCTACAAGCCCGATCCGAACCGCCCGGTGGTGGCGCCCGAGCGGCACTGGGCCGACCAGGAGCCGCTCCGGCTCGAGGGCCCGTTCGCCGAACGGCTCAATCACTGGCTCACGCTCGTGCAGCGGGGCGAGGTGCTGACGGCGTATCGCGTGTTCCTCGGGCTCTTCGAGGAGCGCGAGCGCCGGCGCGAGTTGCTCGCCCACCTCGTCTTCGCGGGACTCATCGATGTGCAGGACCGCGTGTTCCTGAACCGGTCGTACACCACCGGCCACAAGTCCTATCGCGCCCGCGCCACTGTGGAGCTGGGCGACTCCGTCGGCTGGGACGATGCCCACGACGTGCTCTATGCGGGCGTGCCCGACATGGCGGTGGGTCCGCGCTGGCACTCCGCCTACGAGATGGCCTGCCAGGTCGCGTGGACGCAGCTGGCCGAGCCCGAGGCGCGGCCCAAGTCGTCGATGGAGCCGTCGCCGGGCCGCGTGGTGGAGCAGCGTTTGCTGGCCAACGACGCGCCCCTTTCGCCCGCCGAGTCCGAGGAGCTGATTGCCGCCGTCATGGGGCCGTCGGAGAAGGCCTGGATCGAGACGCTCACCGCGCTGCTCCTCGCCGGCAAGGCGCCGCGGCACATCCTCGACACCATCCAGATCGCCTCCGCGCGGGTCATCCTGACCGCCGGGCTGCCCGACAATTTCTCGATGCCGCAACACAGCTACGAGTACGTGAACACGATGGGGTGGTTCTTCGACACCTTCGAGCATCCGCATCGCACCAAGCTGCTCTACGTGGCGGGCTCGTTCGTCCATCAGGCCGCGGGCTGGGTGCGCGACACGCCGGGCAATGCCCCGAACGACGCGCCGGCGCCGGCGGGCGCGGGCGCGCTGGCGGCGGCGCAGATCCTCGAGCGTCTGGACGCAGCGCAGATGGCGCTCAAGACGGACGAGAGCGTGGCATGGACGCGCGCCTACCTCGCGGCCGGCCACGACCGCGGGCCGCTGGTCCAGACCCTCGCCCTCGCCGCGGTCAAGGAAGGCAATGACCCGCACAACCAGGAGATCGGCCTCTGCCTCCTGGAGGACTACGGCCATACGCGCGCGCACGACAAGGACACGCTGCTCCTCGCCTGCGCGCATCACACCGCCGGGCACGTGAAGTTCGGCGATCCTCTCGAACCCTACAAGCGCTTCGCGGAGGCCTTCGGCGTCTAGCGTATGAGTGATTTCGCGTTCAACCCCATGGCCCCGGAGTTCGTGGAGGATCCATATCCGACTTACCGCCGTCTGCGCGAGGAGGACCCGGTGCACCAGAGCCCGCTGGGCTTCTGGGTGCTCACGCGCTACGAGGACGTCGTCAGTTCGCTGAGGGATCCCCGCATGGTCAAGGAGCCCATCGCCGCCTTCGTGGCCGCGCGCTTCGGGCTGCCGGCGCCGCCCACGGGGATGGGCCTTTCCATGCTGGACCGCGATCCGCCCGACCACACGCGCCTGCGCGGGCTCGTGAGCAAGGCGTTCACGCCCCGGGTCATCGAGCAGCTCCGCCCGCACATCCAGGGCATCGTGAACCGCCTCCTGGACAAGGTCGAGGGCGAGCCGGGCATGGACCTGATCGAGCAGTTCGCCTATCCGCTGCCCGTCATCGTGATCTGCGAGATGCTGGGCGTGCCGGTGGCGGACCACGAGCGCTTCAAGGGCTGGGGCCTCGACATCGCGCGCGGCCTCGACGCCATCCTGCTGCCGACGGACTCGCCGGTGGCGGAGCGGAGCATGCACGCGCGGCACGCCCTCGCGGCCTACTTCCGCGAGCTGATCGCCGAGCGCCGCGCCGCCCCCCGGGACGACATGCTGTCGGGGCTCATCGCCGCGGAGGAAGCGGGCGACAAGCTCACCGAGGACGAGCTGCTCGCCACCTGCATCCTCCTCCTGGTGGCCGGGCACGAGACCACGGTGAACCTGATCGGCAACGGCACGCTGGCTCTCCTGCGTCACCCCGAGCAGCGGAAGCGGCTCCAGGAGGATCCGGGCCTCATCACCACCGCGGTCGAGGAGCTGCTGCGCTTCGACGGGCCGGTGCAGCGCACGGCGCGCATCCCCAGCGAGGACGTCACCTTCGGCGGCAAGACCATCGGCAAGGGCGAGATGGTGATGCCCTTCATCGGCGCCGCCGACCGCGACCCCAGGCAGTTCCCCGACCCGGACCGGCTCGACCTCGGGCGCACCGATAACCGGCACATCGCGTTCGGCTGGGGCATCCACTTCTGCATCGGCGCCCCGCTGGCCCGCGTCGAGGGGCAGATCGCCATCAATACCTTGCTCAAGCGGCAGCCGAAGCTCGCGCTGGCCGCGCTACCTCAGCACCGGCAGAGCCTGACCCTGCGCGGGCTCACCACGCTGCCCGTGGCGTTCTGATGAACATCGGCGTCTCGGTTCCGCTCCCGGCGTATCTCGTCGACGTGGGCGCCATGGCGGCCAAGGCCGAGGCCCTCGGCTTCGAGTCGTTCTGGTGCGCGGAGCACCCGTTCATCCCCGTGCACGCGAAGAGCCGCTTCCCCGGCTCCCCCGACGGCGTGATCCCCGAGACCTACTCCCACTTCGTGGATCCCTTCGTGGCCCTGGCGCGCGCCTCGGGAGCGACCACGCGCATCAAGCTCGGCACCAGCATCGTGCTCGTGCCCGAGCGTCACCCGTTGCTGCTCGCCAAGGAAGTCTCGACGCTCGATCACTTCAGCGGCGGCCGCTTCCTCTT
Organism: Candidatus Methylomirabilota bacterium; assembly: GCA_035764725.1. Classification (NCBI taxonomy): domain Bacteria; phylum Methylomirabilota (SeqCode); species Candidatus Methylomirabilota bacterium. The sequence continues at coordinate 14,828 of DASTYT010000099.1, forward strand.
CGGCATCGGGGCGGGATGGCTGCGCGAAGAGACCGAGATCATGGGCGGCGACTTCGACCATCGCTGGACCCAGACGCGCGAGTCGGTCCTGGCGATGAAGGAGCTCTGGATCAAGCCGGAGGCCGAGTTCCACGGCAAGTACTACGACTTCCCTCGGGTGCGCTCCTATCCCAAGCCCGCGCAGAAGCCGCATCCGCCCGTCATTCTGGGTGGCGGCGCCGCCAACGTGTTCAAGAGGGTCGTGGCGTGGGGTGACGGCTGGCTGCCGACGGCGGTGGGGCCCGACATCGTGCGCGCGGGTCGCGCGGAGCTCGATCGGCTCGCGCGCGACGCGGGGCGCGACCCAGCGTCGATCACCATCACCGCGCACGGCCAGCCCGCCGATCGTGACCTGGTGCGACGGCACTTCGAGGCCGGCGCGTCGCGCGTGGTCATCCGGCCGGCCACCCAGAAGACCGACGCCGACATGGCGGCGGAGCTCACGCGCATCGCCGAGATCGTCCTGCGTTGACTGAGGGGGAGTAGTCCATGGCGTCGCCCAGCAAGTTCGCCCACGTCGTCTTCAACACGCACCGGTACGAGGAGATGATCGCCTGGTACGTGCGGGTCTTCGAAGCGCGCGTGCAGCATCGCGGCGAGCGGCTCGCCTTCCTCACCTACGACGACGAGCATCACCGCTTCGCGTTCGTGAACCTGGGCCCCGCCCCCGCGGACCTGCCGCCCCGCGCGCCCAATCAGGTGGGCGTGAATCACCTCGCCTACACGTGGCGGAACCTCGGCGAGCTGATCGACCTCTACAGGCGCCTGAAGGCCGACGGCATCCTGCCCTACCGGCCGATCCGCCACGGGCCGACGCTGTCGCTCTACTACCGCGATCCCGACGGCAATCAGCTCGAGTTCCAGATCGACCTGCTCGCGCCGGAGGCGGCCAACGACTTCCTGCGCGGTGAGGCCTTCAAGGCCAATCCGATCGGCGAGCCCTTCGATCCCGACGCGCTCGTGGCCCGCGTCGAGTCGGGCGCCTCCGCGAGCGAGCTGATCTTCCGCTCGGACCAGCTGCCCGCCGCGCCCGCGTCCCGCTAGCCCTCCGGCCGCTCGCGCCGCCGCATGAGGTCGCGCGCGGCGCCGAGCAGGATGAGGGCGCCCAGCCAGGACAGAGCCCCGTCGAGGAGGTAAGCGCCGCGGATCGTGGCGGCGGCGAGCGCGCCGGTGAGGAGCGGGCTCGCCGCGGTGCCGATCTGCACGCCCATCGCGAGCCAGCCGAAGGCGGCGCCGCGCGCCTCGGGGGCCACGATCATCCCGCCCAGCGCGTAGGCGAGCGTGAGCGCGCCGCCGAGGCAGAGCGCCACCAGCACGCGCAGCACGAGGAGGCTCACCCAGCCGCCGGCCAGCGCCATTGCTGAACAAAAGATTCCACCCGCGAGCAGCTGGATGAACAGGAGCTGCCCTGCCGGCACCGCCGCGGAGAGCCGCGCGGCGAGGCTCGCGGAAATCGTGGCGCCCACCGCGGCGGCGGAGATGATGATGCCGGAGGTGGCGGCGGGCGCGGCGATCTCGGTCATGTGGGTCACCTGCAGCGGGATGACGAGGGCGAGGCCGCGATCGATGAATTGAGCGATCACGAGCAACCCCATCACGGGCAGGAAGTGCGCCTGCCCCAGGAACTCGCGCAGCGGCGCGGAGCGTGGGCGCGCCGCCGCGTCCCCCGTGGGCGCCGCGCGCTGCTCCTGGAAGAGGAAGATCAGCGCGACCAGCGACACCGCGCAGAGGATGGCGGTCACGTAGAACGCGGGGCGGATGCCGAGATGAGTGGCGGCGAACCCCCCGATGGCGGGGCCGACCGCCACGCTCAGGAGCTGGGCGCCCTGCACGCGGGCGATGGCCGTCGCCACCTTCTCGCGCGGCGCCGACACGCTCGCGACCGCCATGGCCATCGGGGTGAAGCCGGCGAAGAGGCCCTGGAGGAAGCGCGCGGCGAAGAGCTGCCACACGGAGGTGACGAGCCCCATCGCCGCGATGATCACGGTGAAGCCGGCGAGCGAGCGGATCAGCATCATCTTGCGGCCGAAGCGGTCGGCGAGACGGCCGAACAGCGGCGCGAGGAGCCCGGACACGGTGGGGGTGACGGCGGCGAGCACGCCCGACCAGAGCGCGATCGCCGAGGGATCGGTGACGCCCAGCTCGCGCACGTAGAGGGGCAGGAACGGCGAGAAGAACTGGAACCCAACGAAGGCGATGAAGACGGACAGCGACAGTGCCCAGACATTGCGCTGCCAGCCGGAGGGCCCCCGCACCCGACGACCATACCCCAACGGCGTGTTCGGGGACCGCGACTTCGTTTACACTCTCGGCGGAGGAGCGCCCATGGCCCGCCGCAAGCTCGTCGTCGCGATGATGATGCACGAGACCAACACCTTCTCGCCGGTGCCCACCCCGCTGTCGTCCTTTCGCCCGCTGGCCGGCGAGGCCGCCATCGCCGAGTTCACCGACACGAACACCCAGCTCGGCGGCTTCCTCGGGGTCGCGCGCAAGGCGGGGGCGGAGATCGTGGTGCCGGTGGCGGCAGGCGCGCACCCCTCCGGCTACGTGGAGAAGGGCGCCTACGAAGACATGGCCGACGCCATCGTGGGCGCCATCCGCGGCGGCTGCGACGCCGCCTTCCTCGCGCTACACGGCGCGATGGTGGCCGAGCACCTGGACGACGGCGAGGGCGAGCTCCTCCGTCGTATCCGGATGGTCGCGCCGCGGCTGCCCATCGCCGTGGGGCTGGACTTCCACGCCCACATGACCGCGCCCATGATCGAGCACGCCACCGTGGTGACGGGCTACCGCACCTATCCCCACGTGGACATGGCGGAGACGGCGGAGCGCGCGGGGCGCACGCTGCTCCGCGCCCTCGACGGCGAGGTGCGCCCGGTGATGGTGTGGGGCACGCGGCCGATGATGACGAGCACGCTCGTCCACGCGCCGTCACGCCTGCCCATGAAGGAGATCATGGACCTCGCCATCGCCGCGGAGACGCGCGGCACCGTCCTGAACGCCTCCGTGTTCGGCGGCTTCCCCCATGCCGACGTCCCGCACATCTCGTGCTCGGGCGTGATGGTGTGCGACGGCCAGGCCGACGCGGGGCGCGTCCTCCTCGACCGCCTGCTCGAGATGGCCTGGGCCAAGCGGAGGGACTTCCTCTACCAGGGCGCCCCGCTCGCCAACCAGATCGCCCACGCGAAGACACTCGGCGAGGGACCCATCATCCTGGTGGACCACGGGGACAACACCGCGTCCGGCGGGACGCAGGACGTGATGAGCGTGATCGCCGAGGTGGAGCGTCAGGGACTGACCGACGTGGCGGCGGGGCCCATCTGCGATCCCGCCGCGGTGGCGCGCATCCTCGCCGCAGGCACCGCGGCGAGCGTGACCCTCCCGCTGGGCGGCAACATCGACATGCCGCAGATCAACCTGCCGGGCAAGCCTCACACCGTCACCGGCAAGGTCGCACGGATCACCGACGGAGAGTTCGTGGTCACCGGGCCCATGGCCACCGGCACGCGCGTGCGCATGGGCCGCACCGCCGTGCTCGACACCGGCGCCCTCCAGATCGTGGTCTCGGAGCGGCGCAGCGAGCCCTTCGACCTCGGGGTGTTCACCCACTGCGGGATCGATCCGCGGCGGAAGCGCTACGTGCTGATCAAGTCCCGCCAGCACTTCCGCGCCGGCTTCGAGCCCATCGCGCGCCACATCGTGCTCTGCGACGGCGACGGCTGCACGTCGAGCGATCTCCGCCTCTTCACGTATCGGAAGCGGCGGCGGCCGCTCTATCCCTTCGAGGACGCCTAGCCGCGCGCTACGTCGCCCGCTTGATCGGGAAGGCGGGGGGAATGATCCGGTCCACGCTGGCGCCGTCCCAGCGCCAGCGCGGCACCTGCTCCCAGTAGTGCCGCGTGGCCTCCCGCGCTTTGGTGAGCACCTGCTCCTCGTCGGCGCGCTTGAGGCGTCCCCCCTCGACGAGCACCTGGCCGTCCACGATCACGGTGTGGATGTCGCGGCCCGTGCCCGCGTCCACCAGCGCCTTGATGGGATCGGCGTAGATCGGGCCGCCGAGACGGTCGAGATCGATGAGGAGGATGTCGGCCTTGGCGCCGGGCGCCAGCCGCCCGAGGTCATTCCTATTGATGAAACGCGTTCCGCCTATTGTGGCCGCGTTGAAGACGTCGCGGGCGAGCCCGACCTGATAGTTCGCGTCGGTGATCTTGGCGAGGATGGATGCCCAGCGAAGCTCCGACACCATGTCCATCGGATAGGTGTCGGTGCCGATCGCGACGGTGACGCCCGCCTCGAGGTAGCGGGGCAGAGAGTGGAGCGTCATCGCCATCTTCGCGTACTTGTACGGGCAGTGGCCGACCGTGGCGCCGGTCTGGGCGAGTGTCTTGAGATCGTCGCCGAAGGGATACGTGGGCCACGGATGCGCGGTGGTGAAGACGGCGTGGCCCAGGAGCGTGCGCTCGTCGAGGAAACCGATGTCGGCGAGGAACTGCACCGGGGTCTTCCGGTGCTCGGCCATGATGCGCTCGAACTCGATCAGGTTGCCGCCGGCGTGGGTGTGGATGGGCGCGTTGAGCTCCCGCGCGGCGTCCTTGCCGGCGCGGAGCAGCGACTCCGTGCAGGTTTCCACCTGGGCCGCGTTGAGCAGCCCCTTGAGCCGGCCGCCCGCGCTGCCGTCGAACTTGCGCACGAAGTCCACCGCCTCCTGCAGCCGCTGCTTCCCGACTGCCACGTCCTCGTCGTAGACGAGGCGGCCCTTGGCATCCATGAAGGTATCGCGGTCGCGGAAGGGCGGGCTCGCGTAGACGCGCAGGCCGAGATCGTCCACCAGCCGCGCGTAGCCGTCCCAGTCGCCGCGGAGGCCGCCCACGTCGATCACCGTGGTGGTGCCCTGCTTGAGCGAGTGGAGGAAGGTGTAGGCGCGGAGCGCGGCCGTCGCCTCGGGGGACGGCGGCTTCATCGCGCCCTTGAGCGGCGCCGCGAAGGCCATGTAGTTGGACGTGCGGTAGTCGTTCTTGGCCATGTCGAGCAGGAGGTAGTCGCCGCCTCCGCCCGCGGTGTGCACGTGCGTGTTGATGAAGCCGGGGGAGACGAGCTGGCCGCGGGCCGAGATGCGCGCGTCCACGGGGCCCGCGTAGGCGGCGCCCGCGTGGACGATCGTGTCCCCCTCGAACAGCACGTGGCCCCCCTCGTGGACCTCGTGGGTGCTCCCGTTCCACGCCACCACCCAGCCGTGCTCGATCAGGGTCTTCATGGCGCCCTCACGTCTTCTCGAAGTCGATGCGCTCGACCACCGGCAGGCTCTGGAGATATCGCCGCAGGCAGTCCATACCGAGCTCGGTGGCCCCGAGCCGCACCCACTCGCGGCCGCCGAGGATGCGGCTACGGCGCGACTTGATGCCGTCCGCACTGGCGATGGCGAGATTGATGGTGCCGCCGAACTCGATGCGGTCGGGCCCGTCGTCGAGGTCCACGAGCACGGCGAGGGCGTGGGTGGCGCCGCAGAGGCGCTGGGCCGCGGCGGCGACCTCCTCGGCGAGGGCGGGCGTGATCTCCGCGGGGGCGGGGCCGTCCAGCCCCACCGCGGCCCGCACCTGGGCGAGGTCGCGGGACACGATGCCGCGGGTGACGATCTTCTCGGCGCCGACCTGAGGCGCGAGGCGGGAGGCGATGAGGCCGCCCGTGAAGGTCTCGACCAGGGCCAAGGTGGCCCCGCGCAAGCCGAGCGCCTCCAGGATCACGCCCTCCATGGTGCGGTCGTCCTCGGCGAGGATGAAGTTGCCGAGGCGCTTGCGGATCTCCCGCTCCACCGGCTCGAGCTTGCGCCGCACGTCGGCCATGTCGGCGCCGCGCACCGTGAGCTTGGTCTCGAGCTGCGGGTAGTGGGCGCGGAAGCCCAGCTTGAGGCTGCCGTCGGGGACCAGCGTCTCCACGCCGGTGAGGAGGCTGTCCACGTGGGATTCGCCGAGCCCGTAGGAGTGGAAGCGCTTGAGGACGATCGTGGTCTGCTCGCCGCTGCGCGCGAGCAGGCGGGGAATGATCTGCTCTTCGAGCATGCGGCGCAGCTCGCGCGGCACGCCGGGCGTGAAGAAGAAGCGCGCCTTGCCGATGTCGAGCGCGAAGCCGCACGCGGTCCCGATGGGGTTGTCGAGGATCTCTGCGGTGGCGGGGAGCATGGCCTGCTTCCGGTTGTTCGGGGGCATCGTGCGGCTGCGCTTCTTGAAGAAGTCTTCCATCTTGACCAGCCACTCCTCGTTCAGGACGAGGGGGACCCCGGCGGCCTGGGCGGCGATCTCCTGGGACAAATCGTCCACGGTGGGGCCCAGCCCGCCGTTGACGAGCACCGCGTCCGCGCGCTCGGCGGCGAGGAGGAAGGCGCGCACGAGGCTCTCCCGGTCGTCGCCCACCGTGGTTTCCCATGTCACGGAGAGGCCCACGTCCTCGAGCTTCTGGCTCATGTAGGAGAAGTTGGTATTGACGATCTTCCCCGTCAGCACCTCGTCGCCGGTGCAGATGATCTCGACTCGCATGGTTCCCCCTGGGGGCTTCGCCCCCGGGGATCATACACCCGGGCAATCTTGACATGCGGCGGAGGGGGGGCGGATGATGAGCGCATGACGACCCTTGAGCGCGCCGAGGCCGCCGAGCACGCCCTCAGTCAGGAGCTGGACAAGATCGCCGTCAAATCGGTCATCTACACCTCGGGCGAGCGCGATCCCCGAGAACCGATGCCGCGGCCCGACGCCAAGGGCCGGCGCTTCCTCATGGGGCACGACGCGCGGCTGCCCAAGATGCCGGACCAGCCCACGCTCATCGATTTCTACCGGCTGCGCTTCGGGCCGTCCATGCACATGCTCCAGAGTGCGCGGCTCGCGATGAAATCGGGGGCGCCCGAGAAGGTCGTCGTCGCGTGCCTCCTCCACGACATCGCCATCACCGGCTTCATCCGGAGTGACCACGGCTACTGGGCCGCCCAGCTCGTGGAGCCCTACGTGGACGAGGAGGTGTCCTGGGCCATCCGCTACCACCAGGCGCTCCGGTTCTACCCGGACGAGTCGGTTGGCTACCAGTACCCCGAGCTCTACAAGACGCTCTTCGGCGAGGACTATCAGCCCGAGCCGCACATCGCCCGGGCCTATCAGGCGGCTCGCGAGCACAAGTGGTACATGACCTCCCGCCTCATCACCGTGAACGACCTCTATTCCTTCGACCCCAACGTCACGGTGCAGCTCGAGGAGTTCACCGACATCATCGGGCGGAACTTCAAGCAGCCCAAGGAAGGCCTGGGCTTCGACGCGAGCTCGTCCGCCCACATGTGGCGGACCATCAACTGGCCGACGCGGTACCTGTAGCCCGCCTCGACGTCGTCCGCCGCGTCAATGTGACGCGGTAGCCGCCGCGCCGGGCGGCGGTCCTACCCGGTCGGAAGCGCCCGTCCTCCAGGCGTCCCCTCGCTCGGGCGCCCTCACGAGCCCCGATTGGCCGCCTGCCGGGAACCATGCGCGGCGCGTATGCGTGGCATGTCGCTTGCCTGACCTCCGAGCATGCGCGAGAGGACCAGGCGCAAGAACACGGTGTCGCGACATCCGCGGCGGACGCCACGGCCCGCGCGGGCCGGCAAGAAGTGGGTGCAGACGGTCAAGACCGTCTCCACCTTCCCGCCCAAAGGCCTCTTCACCAAGGACGCGGCCACCGTCGCCCGCGTCCTCGCCTCGAAGCGCGTGAGCCCCAAGGGCATCAGCTCGGGCTACAAGATGCTCCTCTACTTCATCAATCGCGGCGGGCGCGGGCTCTCCCCGAGCCGCCGGGCCGAGCTCGAGCGCGCCAAGCGCATCATGCGCCGCCGCATGGCCGAGCGACGGCACTGACCAGCCACCCAGCGAGGTGTACCCATGAACGGCGACATCATCCGCGACGTCATGACCCCCGAGCCCGTGACCGTTCCGTCCACGACGACACTCGAGCAGGCGGCGCGCCACATGCGCGACGCCGGCATCGGCAACGTGATCGTGCTGGACGGCGAACAGATCGCCGGCATCCTCACCGACCGTGACATCGTGGTCCGCGCGGTGGCCGAGGGGCGGGATGCCCAGACCCCGATCGGAGAGGTGGCCAGCCGAGACCTCACGACCATCAGCCCCGACGATACGCTCGAGGCCGCGGTCGAGCTGATGCGCGAGCGGTCGATCCGGCGTCTGCCCGTCGTCGAGGCCGGACGCGCCGTCGGGATCGTCTCGCTGGGCGACCTTGCCCTCGAGCGCGACCCCGACTCGGCGCTGGGCGACATCAGCGCGGCGCCGCCCAACGACTGAGTCGGCGGCTAGAGTAGCTTGTCGAGCGTGATCGGCAGATCGCGCACGCGCCGGCCGGTGGCGTGGAAGACGGCGTTGGCGATGGCGGCGGCTGTTCCGGTAATGCCGAGCTCGCCCAGGCCCTTCGCGCCCACGGGGTTGGCGTGCTCGTCCCGCGCGCCGATCCAGGACACGTCGAGGTCCGGCACGTCGGACGCCACCGGCACGTGATAGTCGGCGAGGTTGGCGGTCACGACGCGCCCGAGCCGGCTGTCGATCACCGTGTCCTCGGTGAGCGCCATGCCGATGCCCCACACCATGCCGCCGAGGAGCTGGCTGCGCGCGGTGCGCGCATTGAGGGCGCGGCCGACGTCGAAGACACCGACCATGCGGCTCACGCGAACGGCTCCCAGTTCGGGGTCCACGCGCACCTCGGCGAACTGCGCGCCGAAGGCGTACATGGCGTAGCGCTTCGCCTCGGGCCCCGGCGTGGCCCTCGCGCGCTTTTCCAACTGGTCACGGCCCTGGCGCACCAGCAGGCTTTCCAGGCTCTCCCCCTTGCCGAAGACGCGGGAGTCGAAGATCCGCCCGTCCTCGACGCCGACCGCCTCGCCGGGCACGCCGTGGAGGGGGCTCGCGGGGTCGCTGACGGCCAGGCGCACCAGCTCGGCCCGGAGCGCGCAGACGGCCTCGTGCACGGCGGAGCCCGCGCTGGCCGCCGTCTGCGAGCCGCCGGACATCGGGCTCTCGGGCAGGCGCGTGTCGCCGATGCGCACGAGCACGCGGCCGGGCGAGGTTCCGAGGGCGTCGGCGGCGATCTGGGTGAGGATGGTGTAGGTGCCGGTTCCGAGGTCCTGGCTCCCCGTCTCGACGACGAGGGTGCCGTCGTCGTGAAGGCGCGCCAGCGCGGAGGCCTCGCTGCGGTGCGTGGGGTACACGGAGGTCGCCATGCCCCAGCCAATCCGGCGGCCGCCCTCGCGCCAGACGCCGGGCTGCCGCGCCCGCCGATGCCAGCCGAAGCGCGTGGCGCCGATGTAGTAGCACTCGCGCAGGTGCTTGCTCGACCACGGATGGCCGGTGGCGGGATCCTCGTCGGCGTGATTCCGCAGGCGTAGCTCGATGGGGTCGATGTCGAGCGCCCAGGCGAGCTCGTCCATCGCGCACTCGAGGGCGAACGTGCCCGTCGCCCAGCCCGGCGCGCGGGCGTACGACGGCGTGGCAATGGTGGCGCGCACGAGCCGGTGACTGGTCGCGCTGGTGGCGGAGGCGTAGAGCATCCGCGCGGGCAGGCCGCACGCCTCCATGAAGGCGTCGTAGGTCGAGGTCTCGGCGAGCGTATGGTGCTGGAGGGCGGTCAGGGTGCCGTCGCGCTCGGCGCCGAGCGCCACCGTCTGGCGGGTGCGTCCGCGCCAGCCCACCGGCCCGAACATCTGCCGGCGCTCGAGCACGAGCTTCACGGGCCGGCCCACGTGCTTGGCGGCGAGGGCGGCGATGATCACGTGCGACCAAACGGGCCCCTTGCTTCCGAATCCGCCGCCGAGGTACGGCGACACGACTCGCACCGCGCTTTCGCGGAGCCCGAGAATCTTGGCCACCCGCCTGCGGCAGTCGAAGAGGCCCTGGGTCGCGTCGTAGAGCGTGAGCTGTCGGGGCGCCTCCCACATCGCGATGGTCGCGTGCGGCTCCATGGGATTCTGGGTCTGACGCGCGGTCGTGTAGACGGCCTCCACGCGCACGGGGCTCCGCTCCAGCGCCGTCCTGACGGCGCCGCGCGCGGTGTCCGGCTTCTCGTACACGACGTGCTTCGGCCGGAAGGACCGTCCGCGTACCGGGTCGAGGCCGATCTGCGGCGCCGTCTCCTTGTAGGCGAGGACGACGCGCCGCGCGGCCTCGCGCGCCTGCTCGAGGGTCTCGGCCACCACCACCGCGACAGGCTGATCGGCGTAGCGGATCTCGGCGTCCTGCAGCGCCTGGATCGCGTGATTGTCGTCCGTATCCCGCCCGAGGCGCCCGCGGACGCGCGGCGCGTTCTCGTGCGTGAGCACGGCGAGGACGCCGGGCACCGCCTCGGCGGCTGCGGCATCGATGCCCTCGATGCGTCCCTGCGCGATGGCGCTCGTCACCAGCACCGCGTGGGTCAGGTCCGGAAGCCGATGATCCGCGGTGTACGTCGCCGCGCCGGTGACCTTGGCCGGGCCGTCCACCCGCTCGAGCGGCGTTCCCACCACATCCGGCATGTCGCTCTCCTCAGCCGCGGGCCGCAGTGACGGTCAGCGCACGCACCACGCTCCGCCGGGCCAGCTCGACCTTGAACGCGTTGTCGCGAAGAGGCTCGGCTCCCTCCAGGAGGATGTCGGCCGCCTCGGCGTAGGCCACGGGGTCGGCGCGGCGGCCGATCAGGACCTGCTCCGCCGCCGGCACGCGCCAGGGCTTATGCGCGACGCCGCCGAGGACGAGGCGCGCCGCGCGAATGGTCCCGCTGCCGTCGAGACCGAGGGCCGCGGCCACCGAGACCAGTGCGAAGGCGTAGGCGGCGCGGTCGCGCACCTTCAAATAGTGGGAGCGGCGCGCGAAGGGCGAGGCGGGCAGGCGCACCGCCACGATGAGCTCGCCCGCGCGCAGCTCGGTCTCGACGTGGGGCGTGTCGCCGGGCAGGCGGTGGAAGTCGCCGATGGCGATGGAGCGGTCACCGTCCGGCCCCGTCACCTCGACCACTGCGTCGAGCGCGGCGAGGGCCACCGCCATGTCGCTGGGATGCGTGGCGATGCAGGCGTCACTCGCGCCGAGGATGGCGTGCATGCGCGTGTAGCCGTGCCGCGCGGCGCAGCCCGAGCCCGGGCGCCGCTTGTTGCACTCGGCGAACGCGGGGTCGGTGAAGTACGGGCACCGCGTGCGCTGGAGGAGATTGCCGCCGACGGTGGCCATGTTGCGGAGCTGCGGCGATGCGCCGGAGAGGAGCGCTTCGGCCAGCGCGGGATAGCGCCCGCGGATCAGGGGATGCGCGGCGACGTCGGAGTTTCGGGCGAGGGCGCCCATGGTGACGTCGCCGGCCGGGGCCTCCGCGATCTCGGCCAGGGGCAGGCGATTCACGTCGACGAGCTGCTCGGGCTCCTCCACTCCCTGCTTCATGAGGTCGATGAGATTGGTGCCGCCGGCGAGGAACCGCACGGTAGGGCCTCGGCCGGCCGCACGCACCGCCGCGTGCACGTCCTCGACCCGGCGATAGGCGAAGGGCTTCATCGGGCGCGCCCGTGCGCGGCCTGCCCGCGCGCCGCCGCCCGGACGGCGGCGACAATGTTGGTATAGGCGCCGCAGCGACAAAGATTGCCGCTCATGCGCTCGCGGATCTCGTCGTCCGTGAGCTCGACGTCGGCGATGCGGTCGAGCGCGGGCGTCACCGCGCTGGGCTCGCCCAGGGCGACCTCCTCGAGCAGGCCGGCTGCCGAGCAGAGCTGCCCGGGCGTGCAGTAGCCGCACTGGTAGGCGTCGTGCTCGAGGAACGCAGCCTGCACGGGATGGAGGCGGCCGTCGGGGCCGGCGAGGCCCTCGACCGTCGTCACCTGATCTCCGTCGACGGTCACCGCCAGCGTCAGGCACGCGTTGACCCGGCGTCCGTTCACGAGCACGGTGCAGGCGCCGCACTGCCCATGGTCGCACCCCATCTTGGTCCCCGTCAGACCGAGAGCTTCCCGGAGGAAGTCGAGTAGGGTGACCCGGGGGTCCTCCGGCAGGGGGCGGGAGGCTCCGTTGACCCGGACGTGCGCGACGGCTCGATCGCCTCCGATCGGTTTGGTGAAATCGGGTCCCGACATCGGCGGTCCTCCTCGCCGGCAGAATTTTGCAACGGGAGTGCCACGGGCCGAGCAGCGCGAAGTCGAGGAGTTGGCGGCGGCCAACGGGATCGGCGATCCCGCTGCGCGTCGAGACTGCCGGGTAAAAGACGCGGGCCGCTCAGCGGAAGTGCGGCATGACCTCGCGGGCGAAGAGCTCCATGGAGCGGCGGATCTTGTCCTGGGGCAGGCCGCCGAAGTTCATCCAGCAAAGGACATGGCCCACCCCCATCGCGCGCATCTCCTCGAGCTTGGCGATCACGGTGTCCGGGGAGCCGAAGGCCAGCGTCTCCTCCACCAGGCCTTCCCACGTCACCTTGGCGAAGCGCTCCGCGGCGGCGCGGAATCCGGGCTGGAGGCTCGGATGTGCGTCCTCGATGCGCTCGGGGACCTGGAAGCGTCTGAGCGAGTCCTGGTACCACATCTCCGCGTCCTTGGCCTCGGCGAGGGCCTGCGCGTCGGTGGGCGCCACGTAGATCTGCCGTGACACCCCCCAGTGCTTCATCAGGGCCGTGATCTCGCCCTCCGTCCGGCCGTGCTTGCGGAGGGCGGTGAGATACGAGTCGCGCCGCTTCACGAGCTGGCTGACCGGCCCGGTGAGGATGGAATTCAGCATGGGCCACCCGCGCGCCGCCGAGCTCTCGATGCCGTCATCGCTGCCGCACACCTGGTAGATGGGCGGGTGCGGGCGCTGCCACGGCTTGGGGATGAGGCGCGTCTCGCCGACCGTGAAGAAGCGGCCCTCGAACGAGAAGCGCTCCTCGGTCCACGCGCGCAGCATGATGTCCACCGCCTCGTCGAACCGCTCGCGGTTCTCCTCCTGGGGCACGTGATAGCCGCGGAACTCGGCGGGGCGGTTGCCGCGGCCCACGCCCACGTCGAGCCGGCCCTTGGAGATGATGTCGATCAGCGCGACCTGCTCGGCGAGGCGCAGCGGGTGGTGAAACGGCAGGATGGCCGCGGCGAGGCCGATGCGCACGCGGCGCGTGCGAGACGCGGCGGTGGCGGCGAGGCTGGCCGGATCGACGGCGAGGCCGTAGTCGATGAAGTGATGCTCGGTGAGCCAGATCTGGTCGAAGCCGAGCTCCTCCGTCCATTCCATCTGCTCGAGCTCGCGGTGCACGACCTCGGCATGGCTCAGCCCCGGTGCGGCCTGGAAAAAGAAGAACGTCCCGAAGCGCATGGTCACCTCCGGCCCCCGATACTACACGCCCGGTGGCGGGTGTACGTTGAAGTTGTCGGTATCGGCTGTACGAAGGAGGTCCGCATCATGAAGCATCCGCGTAGCTGGATCTGGCTCGGCTTGATTGTCCAGTGGCTCGGCTTCGCCTACGACATCGTCTGGCACGGATTCATCCGCCCCGATTTCGAGGCCACCACGGTGCGCGGCATGGTCCATCACCTCGGCACCGTTCACGTACCCCTCTACCTCGGCGTCGCCCTCACGTTCCTCGCCGCCGGCTGGGCGCTGATCGACCACGTGCAGCACGGGGCGCATGGCATAGGCATTCCCATTGCCTTCGCCGGGGCCGTCATCCAGGTGATCGGCGAGGGCTGGCACGCCTCGTCCCACCTCCACCTGAGCACGCACGTGGGTCCGCTCGCCTTCTCGCTGTCCTTCCTGGGCATGCTGATCGTGCTGGGCGCCCTGCTCTTCAGTGGCCACGCCGGGAGGGGGGAACCGCGCCTGTTGACTCACTCCTGAGGCGCCCCTAGAGTAGCCGCACTCTCGCGGCACTCAAAGGAGGCCCTCCATGAGCCAGTGGCGCAGCGCGGTCGCGGCCGTCACCCTGTTCCTGGTCCCGGTGGCGGCCGCCGCCGCGCCCGAGGGCAAGGTCGTCATCGCGCAGGGCGTGGATCCAACCACGCTCGACATGATGAACCAGTCCGAGCAGCCGGCGTCCAACGTGGGCGCCCAGATGTTCGACATGCTGGTGGCGCGCGACCAGAGCCTGGCCCTCGTGCCGGAGCTGGCGACCGAGCTGCCCAAGCTCGTGGCCCCGACCGTGTGGGAGATCAAGCTCCGCAAGGGCGTGAAGTTTCACAACGGCGAGACCTTCGACGCGGAGTCGGTGAAGTTCAGCCTCGAGCGGCTCGCCAATCCCGCCAACAAGCTGCGCGGCTCGCCGACGTACGGCCCTATCGACCGCGTCGAGATCGTCGATCCCTACCTCGTCCGCGTCCACACCAAGAAGCCCTGGCCCACGTTCGTGGCCCAGATGGCCCTGCGCCAGGCCTCGATGTACCCGCCCAAGGAGTACGCGGGCAAGGACGCGGCGGCCATCTCGAAGAATCCCATCGGCACCGGGCCCTACAAGTTCGTGCGCTGGTCCAAGGACGAGGAGATCGTGATGGAGGCCGTGCCGGATCACTGGCGCGGCCCCGCCCGGATCAAGACCGTCGTGTTCCGCCACATCCCCGACGACGCGGTGCGCGTGGCCGCGCTCCAGAACGGCGAGATCGACGTGGCGGTAAACATCCCGCCGCACCTCGCCGGCATCATCGAAAAGCACCCGAAGCTCTTCCTCAGCACCGCGCCCTCGATCCGCACCATCCAGCTCATGATCTACACGCACCAGATGGACGCGACGACCCACAAGGCCACCGGCCCGTATCCGGGGCCCACCGCGGACAAGCGGGTGCGCCAGGCCATGGTGTCCGCGGTCGATGCCGACGAGATCATTCGCGGTGTGATGGACGGCAAGGCGGTGCGCATGGCCACCATGCTGACCAGCATGCATTTCGGCTTCGATCCCGCCCTCAAGCCGGTCAAGCAGGATCTCGCCCGCACCAAGAAGCTCCTCGCCGAGGCCGGCTTCCCCAACGGCATCGACATCGTGCTCAACGGCCCGCAGGGGCGCTACGTGCGTGACCGCGAGGTCGCGGAAGCGGTCAGCGGCCAGCTCACCAAGGCAGGGATCCGCACCACGCTCCGCACGCACGAGTTCGTGGCCTACCTCAACAACATGGTCTACGTGCACAAGGCGGGGCCGGTATGGCTCATCGGCTGGGGCCATCCGGCGATGGACGCCGAGGCCATCTACGTGCCGCTGTTCAAGTCGCCGGGCATCTTCGTGAACTGGGACAATGGCGACTTCAACGGCATGGTGGAGGCGGCGCAGAGCGAGATGGACGAGAAGAAGCGGCTGGCCCTCTACCACCGGATCAACAAGCTCTGGATCGAGGAGGCGCCCGCGGTGCCGCTCTACCAGCAGATCGACCTCTATGGCGCCAGCAAGCGGCTCGCCTGGAAGGCGCGTAGCGACGAGCTGATCCGCGCCTACGACATGGCGCTCAAGCCCGGGTCATGAGATGAGCTGGCGCTTCCTGCACCCCACGGATTTCTCCGAGGCCAGCGAGCTGGCCTTCGCGCACGCGCTCAAGCTCACCTTGCTCACCGGCGGCGAGCTCCGTATCCTCCACGTGGCCCCCGACGCCGGATTGGGAGGCTGGAAGCACTTCCCGGGCGTGCGCGAGGCGCTCGAGCGCTGGGGGGTGCTGCCGCCCGGCAGCGCGCCCTCGGCGGTGGCGGAGCTCGGCGTCGAGATCGAGAAGGTTCAGACCGCCGGCGCCGATCCGGTGGCGCACACCGCCGAGTTCCTCCGCCACCATCCCGCCGACGTCATCGTCATGGCCACGCACCCCCGCGACGGGTTCGCGGCCTGGCGTCAACCCAGCGTGGCCGCGGCCATCAGCCAGCACGCGGGCGAGATCGCGCTGTTCGTGCCCGAAGGCTCGAGGAGCTTCGTGTCGCCGGACACGGGCGCGCTCAACCTGCGACGCATTCTCATCCCGGTGGACCACGAGCCCGCGCCGCAGCCCGCGGTCGATGCGGCGATGGCGATCGCCGGCATCGTGGGCGACGACCCCGTGGCCTTTCGCCTGCTGCACGCCGGCGAGGGTCCGTTCCCCATGGTCACGACGCCCGAGCGCGCCGAATGGAGCTGGGAGCGGCAGACCGAGCTGGGCGACGCGGTCGAGCGCCTCGCCGCCGCCATCGAGACATGGCATCCCCAGCTCGTCGTGATGACCACGGCGGGGCGTCACGGCTTCATGGACGCGGTGCGGGGAAGCACGACGGAGCGGGTGCTCCGCGAGGCCCGCTGCCCCCTGCTCGCGGTCTCGGTGAGCGCGCGCGCCCTGCCCCGGCTGCGCGGCGCGGGGCGCTGAGGGGCGGCGCTACCGCGAGCCTTCGGCGCTACCGGGCCTTCTGGCGGTAGCGCTCGATCTCCTCCACCGTGAGGAGCGCGTCCCCGTCCGTGTCGGCGGCTTCGAAGTCCTTGAAGAGCGCGTTGACGTACTCATCGAGGGAGATGCGGGCACTGTCCTTGTGCTTGACGGCGCGTAGCGCCTCGGGGCTCGCTTCCGTGAGCTCGGAGATCGCCAGCTAGCCGTCCTTGTCCTTGTCCCGGAGGAAGATCGTATACCCTCAGCGGCCTGGAGGGTCACCTACTGTCTGGAGTCGCGCGCCCACCAAGCGCGCGATCATCGCAGCCACGTAAAGCTGGCCGCCGACGGCCTCGAAGATCACGATGCCCCGCGCCACCTCGGTCTTCGGAGCGACGTCGCCGTAGCCGAGCGTCGCGAGCGTCACGAAGCTGAAGTAGATCGCGGTGGACAGCGAGAAGTGCGTCGAGACGCCGCCGCCTTCGCTGAACGAGCCGGGCCAGTTGCTCTCGATGCTCCAGTGCAGGACTCCGAACGAGAACCCGGCGAGGAGATAGGCGCTCAGCGCGGCATAGACGTGCTCGGCGTAGACGTCCTTCGCGGTCATCGCGAATCGGACGGCGCTGGCGGTCGCGATGACCGCGACGGCGACGACCAGCAGGACGGCCCATCTCGCGAGCCCGCGGCCGAGCGCCAGGGTCGGGGCCGCGTATAGCCCGACTGCGACGGCGGCCACCAGGATCAGCAGCATCCGCCAGCGCTGCCCTTGGACGTTGAGCACCGCGGCGAGCAGGCTGAACGCCAGGAGGATCTGCAGCGTGTTCGTGCTGAAGCCCAGCGCCGCCAGGAGCGGCGCGATGCCCAGCGTGACGAGCAGCGTGTAGAAGAGGAGGGCGTACCGATGGTGGTGGTAGACGCTCAACGGGAGGCCGAGGGGGCGAGATCGAGTCGGGTGCGGATGCGCGCGACCGCCTCCTCGGCGTCCGCCCGCGAGCCGAAGGCGGTGAGGCGGAAATAGCCCTCGCCGCTGGGGCCGAAGCCGGCGCCGGGGGCGCCCAGCACCTGCGCCTGCTCGAGCAGCCGGTCGAAGAAGTCCCAGGACGGCATGCCGCCCGGCGTGCGGAACCAGATGTAGGGCGCGTTGCGGCCGCCGTACACCTCGAGGCCCGCGGCGCGCAGGCCCTCGGCAATGATGCGGGCGTTCCCCATGTAGCCGTCGATCAGCGCGCGGACCTCCTTCTGCCCCTCCGGCGTGTACACCGCGGCCGCCGCCTTCTGGATGAGATAGGGCGGGCCGTTGGACTTGATGCCGACGCGGCGGGTCCAGAGCTGATTGAGGCTCATCGCGCTGCCGTCGGCCGCGCGCCCGCGCGCGTCCTTGGGCACCACCGTATACGCCAGGCGCATGCCGGTGAAGCCCGCCGTCTTCGAGAAGCTCCGGCACTCGATGGCCACCTCGCGCGCGCCCTCGATCTCGTAGATCGAGCGCGGCACCTCCGGGTCCGCCACGTAGGCCTCATAGGCGGCGTCGAAGAGGATGGTGGCGTCCTCGGCCCGGGCGTAGTCGATCCACCGCCGGAGCGCCTCGCGCGTGGCCACCGCGCC
Organism: Candidatus Methylomirabilota bacterium; assembly: GCA_035764725.1. Classification (NCBI taxonomy): domain Bacteria; phylum Methylomirabilota (SeqCode); species Candidatus Methylomirabilota bacterium. Next base: position 32,760 of record DASTYT010000099.1, read on the forward strand.
GGTGGGATTGTTCGGGTAGCAGAGGTAGATGAGATCGACGTGCCGGCTCGGCAGCGAAGGCTGAAAGCCGTTCTCAGCGGTGCAGGGGAGATAGACGAAGCCGGGATAGCGCCCGCTCTCGTCGGCAGGACCGGACCGGCCAGCCACTACGTTGCTGTCGGCGTAGACGGGATACACGGGGTCCATCAGCGCCACCACGCACTCGGGCGCGAACAGCTCTTGGAGATTGGCGCTGTCGCTCTTGCCCCCGTCGCTGACGAAGATCTCGTCCACGCCGAGGCGTACGCCGCGCGTCCCGAAGTCGTGCGCCGCGATCTCGCTCAGGAGGAACTCGTAGCCCGCGTAGGGCCCGTAGCCGCGAAAGGTCTCCGCTCTCGCCATCTCGTCGGTAGCCTCGTGGAGGGCCTTGATCACCGCGTCGGGCAGAGGTCGGGTCACGTCGCCGATGCCGAGGTTCACCAGCTGCGCGTCGGGATGCGCGTCGCGGTAGGCCTGCGTGCGCCGGCGGATCTCCGCGAAGAGATAGGCGGCCCGGAGGCTGCGGAAGTGCTCGTTGATCCGGGGCATGGGCGGTGGAGACCTAGGCCGAGGCGAACGGCGGGAGGGTCATCCGGAACGTCGCGCCGCGGCCGCCGTGGTCCTCCGCCCAGATCTGCCCCCCGTGCCACTCCACGATCGAGCGCGCGATCGCGAGCCCGAGGCCGAGCCCGTCCGCCTTCGTCGTGAAGAAGGCGTCGAAGACCTTGGGCAGCCGGTCGGCGGGAATCCCGCGCCCGGTATCGCTCACTGCGATCTCCACCGCGTCGTTTGCGCGGCGGGTCCGGACGGTCACCGTCCGCTCCGCCGGCTCCTCGCGGTCGAGGGCATCCATCGCGTTGAGCAGCAGGTTCAGCATCACCTGCTGCAGCGACACCCGATCCGCCTCCACCGCGGGCAGTTCCTGGCCCAACTCGGCGCTCAGCGTGACCTGGCGGCGGCGCGCGTCGCCCCCCACGAGGCGCAGGGTGTCGAAGGCCACCTCGTTCACGTCGAGCGGCCGCCGCTCGAGCTGGCGCTTGGCGGCGAGCGCGCGGAGTCGCTCGATCACCCCCGCGGCCATGCGGCCCTCGTCGCGGATGTCACTCAGGATGTCGCGCAGCTCGCGCGCGCGCTCCGTTGGCGCCTCGGGCTCGAGCTGGCGCAGCCCCGCCCCGGCGTTGGCGATGATGGAGGTGAGCGGCTGGTTGATCTCATGCGCGATCGACGCCATGAGCTCGCCCACCAGGGCCAGGCGCGAGGCGTGCATGAGGTCCAGGCGCGTGGTCCGGAGCTCTTCCTCCGTGTGCTTGAGGTCGGTGACGTCGCGGCAGGAGTACAGCACGGTGCCGCCCTGGATGTTCACCGCCTTGAGATGGATGAGGAGGTTGCGCCGCTCCCCGCTCTTTGACCGCACCTCCCGCCCGATGTTCCGGATCTCGCCGCGCGCGGTCAGCTCCGCGCGGTCGAAGAGTTCCCCGCCCAGCAGGGCGCTGATCCAGCCCATCGCCCGCACCTCGTCGGGCGCGTAGCCGAAGATCACGTCGACGTTGGGGCAGACGAAGGTGAAGCGGCCGGCGTCGTCGGTGAGGAAGACGGCGTCGGAGATATTCTCCAGGGTGACGCGGTGGAGCTCCTCCGACTCGCGTAGAGCCTGGAAGGCTTCGGCGCGCCCGCCGTTGGTCCCTTCGCTCATGGCTCGCCGGAGATCGTGACCCGGGGAGGGCACCGCCGTCAAGGACCGGTCGCTTGACTGCCTGCGCCCCGCCGGGCAGCATGGCGGCCATGCCCGTCACCCTCGTCACCGGCACCAGCACCGGCATCGGCTTCGCCACCGCGCTCTACCTCGCCCGGCACGGCCATACCGTGGTCGCGACCATGCGGAACCTCGCCAAGGCCGGCCCGCTCGAGGCGGCCGCGCGCGAGCAGGGCGTGCGGCTCGCCGTGCGCGAGCTGGACGTGACCAGCCAGGCCTCCATCGACCGGGCGATGGAGGAGACGCGGGCGCGCGAAGGCGCGGTGGACGTGCTCGTGAACAACGCGGGCATCGGCGGGGCGACGCCGCTCGAGCTCACGCCGGAGGCCGAGCACCGCGCGATGTTCGAGGCCAACTACTGGGGGCCCATTCGGATGATCCAAGCCGTTCTTCCGTCGATGCGCGAGCGGCGCACGGGCTGCATCGTCAACGTCACCTCGATCGCGGGGCGCATCGCCACGCCGAACCAGATCCCGTATTCCGCCTCGAAGCACGCGCTCGCCGCGGCGAGCGAGGCGCTGGCCCACGAGGTGGCGGCCTTCGGCGTGCGCGTGGCCATCATCGAGCCCGGCGTCATCCAGACCGCCATCTTCGAGAACTCGGCGGGCGCCACGCGTTACGACAAGGCCTCGCCCTATCGCCAGATCATGCGGCGCAACGGCAAGCTCTTCGCCGCCGGCTTTCGCAACCCGGGCCAGCCCGACACGGTGGCCGCGGCGATCCTCGAGGCCATCACCACCGACCGGCCGCGGCTGCGCTACCCGGTGGGTGTCGACGCGGAGGGGATCGCAACGGGGCGGGCACGCATCAGCGACGAGGAGTGGGTGGCGATGGGGGGCGAGCTCTCCGACGAGGAGTACAACGCGCGCTTCAAGCGCTACTTCGGGATCGAGCTCCGGTAGATCAGCGGGTCTCCTCGCCGCCTTCGCGCTGCTTGCGCAGGAATTCTTCCAGCTCCCGCATCAGCTGATCCGAGTCGACGCCATCGGGCAGCTCCTGCGGCTTCTGGCCGGCTGCCTCGTCGTAGTCCTTCTCGAGCTGCTGGACGTGCTCGCGCGTCGCCTTGTTCCGCGCCACCGCGCGATCGCACTGGGCGCGGAACTCCTTGATGGCCTCCGGGAAGCTCGACATGTCCAGGCTGAGGTCGAGCAGGCGCGCGACGTGGGTCAGGAGCGCCTCGATCGCCGCGGGATTCTCGGCGTTCTGCAGGTAATGCGGGGCCTGGCCCATGAAGCCCAGGTGCGTGATGCCGCGCTTCTCGGCGGCGTCGAGCAGCACCGTCGAGATGCCGGTCGGACCCTCGTAGGTCGGCGGGCGGTAGATCCCCCAGGCTTCCACCAGGGCGCGCCAGGCGGGGTCCGTGCATCGCGCGGTGACCGGTACCGGACGCGTGTGCGGGGAGCCGGCCAGCAGCGCGCCGATCGACACGATGCGCTTCACGCCGCAGTGCTCGGCGAGGTCGAGGAATGCCTTCGAGTAGGTGCGCCACCGCTGATGCGGTTCCGGGCCGGAAAAGAGGAGCACCCCGTCCGGGCGATCGTTCCGCTGCCACGCGAAGAAGTCGCTGCGGGGCCAGCGGATGTCGCGGGTCTCGTCGGGCCGCATCTTCACCTCGGGCCGCTCCTGCGTGAACACGAAGAAGTCCTCGGGATTGATGGTGGCCACGCGCTCGGCGGGCAGGTCGCGGACGAGATGGCGCAGGGCACCCGTCGCCGCCTGGCCGGCGTCGATCCAGCCACCGAAGGCGATCACCAGCGTGGAGAGGTTCCGCGGCGGCTCGTGGTCGAAGTCGATGTGGTCGATCATCGGGCTGCTCATCTTACACCCGCGCCATCACGCGATCCGCCAGCTCGCGGCTGAAGCGCCACTTGTCCTCCGTTCCCGTCGCCCACATGAGCTCCCTGAGGCCGCCCCGCTCGAGCTCCTGGATGCGCTCGACCAGCTCCTCCGCGCTGCCGACCAGGCAGGTGTCGCGCACGAGCTCCGCGTCGATCAGCTCGGCTTCGCCGGGGTGGAGGTACGTGTAGTGCCCCTCGTGCGTGCGGAAGTGCCGGTGGGCGGCCGGCGTCTCCTCCACCAGGGCGACGTAGCGCTTCCAGATGCGGCGCAGGAAGGCGGGCGGCTCGCCCCCGCGCTCGTGCAGCGTATCGTAGAAGTAGTAGACGCTCGCCATCACGTTCGGCCCCACCGCGCGGAGCACCCGCTCGGAGTTCGGTGGCTCCCCGGGCTCGAGCAGCACGATGTTGGTGAGGGCGGCGAGGTGGAAGTCGCGCGCGAGCTCGCGCCCCTCGCGCTTCGCCCCGATGCGTGCCCGCTCGAGCGCCTCCTGCGGCGGCAGGCCGCGTGGCGGGATGGCGATGACGAGGCCGTCGCCGTACTGGCCGCCCACTTCCATCGCGCGCGGCCCGAAGGCGGACACGTAGAGGGGGATGCGCGGCTCGAGACTCATGTACTTCTTCTCGCGGATCAGCATCTTGATGGGCTGCCGCTTCCCCTCGAAGGCGTAGTCCACCGTCTCGCCACGGAGCAGTCCCCGCAGCACGCGCAGATATTCTGCGTAGTCCGCGATACGCATGGGCGGCTGCCCCATCGTGCGCATGGCGGTGTTCCCCGTGCCCATGCCGAGGTGCACGCGCCCGGGCGCGAGCCGGTTCAGCGTGGCGAGCGCGGCCACGTGCACCGGCGGGATACGCGTGCCGCAGATGGCCACGCCGGGCCCGAGGCGCAGCCGCGACGTCCGCTGCGCAGCCAGCGCCAGCACCGCGTAGCAGTCGGAGAAGAGCATCTGGCTGTCGGCGACCCACGCGGAGTCGTACCCGAGAGACTCCACGTGCGGATAGAAGTCCATCTCGTCGATGTCGGCCATTACGCAGACGCTGAGCCGCATGGAGCGTACGATACCTCAAAGGCTGCACGTTGTGGTGAGCTTGGTCGGGGTGGTCGAGGGGGAGAGGCGATGAGCGCGCTTCCTCGCGGTGTCGGCGCCGCGCTCCTGGCGGCGGCGCTGTTCGGCGCCAGCACACCGCTGGCCAAGCTCCTCCTGCGTGAGGTCGACCCCTGGCTGCTTGCCGGCGTGCTCTATCTCGGATCGGGGCTGGGCCTGCTGGGCCTGGCCGCGATCCTCCGGCGTGCGCGCGGCGCGCCGGCCGAGGCGCCCCTCCAGGGTCCGGACTGGATCTGGCTCGGGCTCGCCATCGCGGCGGGCGGCGGCGTCGGCCCCGTCTTGCTGATGCTGGGCCTGTCGCGCACTGCCGCCACCACCGCCGCGCTGCTCCTCAATCTCGAGGGCGTGCTCACGGCGCTCCTGGCCTGGCTCGTCTTTCGCGAGAATATCGGCCGTCGCATCGCGCTCGGCATGGCCGCCATCGTCGTCGGCGGCATCGTGCTGACTGGAGGAACGCTCGCGCCGTCGGGCGGGATTGCGGGACCACTGGCGATCGTCGCCGCCTGCCTGGCCTGGGCCATCGACAACAACCTGACACGTCGGATCGCCAGTGCCGATCCGCTGCGTATCGCCATGCTGAAGGGGTGCGCGGCGGGCGTGGTGAACGTGGGCATCGCGCTCTCGCTGGGCGCCGCCTGGCCGGCGCCCGCGCCCCTGGTTGCGGGCGCGCTGCTCGGGCTGGGCGGCTACGGGTGGAGCCTCGTCCTCTTCGTCGTGGCGCTCCGGCACGTGGGCGCCGCGCGCACCGGCGCCTATTTCTCTCTGGCGCCGTTCTTCGGAGCGGCGCTCGGCGTGGCGCTCCTGCGCGAGCCGATCACGGGGGTGCTGATCCTCGCCGGCGTGCTCATGGGGTGGGGCGTCTGGCTCCACGTCACGGAGGAGCACTCGCACGAGCACGAGCACCACGCGATGGCGCACGCCCACCGGCACGTGCACGACGAGCACCATCAGCATGTCCACGACGACGCGGCGCCCGCCGGCGAGCCCCATTCGCATTGGCACGTGCACGAGCCGCTGCGCCATCAGCACCCGCACTACCCGGATATCCACCACCGGCACGACCATCCCGGCTGAGCTTCATCCGAGCATCCAGTGCCCGCCGTCGACGCTGATGGTCTGGCCGGTGATCCATCCTGCTTCGTCGGAGGCGAAGAAGACCACTGCGCGCGCGATGTCCTCCGGCGTTCCGAGGCGGCGCAGCGCGATGGACTCGAGCAGCGCCCGCTGGCCGGCCTCGCCCATGGCGTGCCACTGGGCCTCGGACGCGGGGTTCGAGCGCACGAAGCCCGGGGCGATGCAGTTCACGCGGATGCCGTGCGGGCCCAGCTCCCGCGCGGTCTGGCGGGTGAAGCCGATGAGGCCGGCCTTGGCGCTGGCATAGGCCTGGATGCCGGTGAGGCTGTAGGAGCGCCCGGCGCCGGACGAGATGTTCACGATGGCGCCGCCCCCGCCGCGCTTCATCGCGGGCACCACCGCGCGGGTAAAGTGAAACGCGCCGTCCAGGTTGATCCCGAAGATCACCCGCCAGTCCTCGTCGGAGACGTCCTCGATGGGGCGATTCACCTGGCCGGCCACGCCGCCGGCCGTGTTCACCAGCGCGTCGAGACGGCCGGTCTCGGCGACCGCGCGCGCGACGAAGGCCTGCACGGCGGCGGCGTCGCGGACGTCCACGACCTCTGCCCGCCCGGCGCCCGCGCGCGCGCCCTCGATTGCCACGCGGGTGGCCTCGAGCTCGGCGCCGCGGACGTCGCAGGCCCACACCGTGGCCCCCTCGCGCGCGAGCGCCACGCCGATGGCGCGGCCGATGCCGTGGGCGGCGCCGGTGACGATGGCCACGCGGCCGGCCAGTCGGGAGAGGGGAGTCGCCATTGCGCCCCCGGCATAGCACAGCCTCCGCGGACGCGTCAAAATTGCCGCGATACGGTGCCACCAAAGGTGTAACGAACGAGAGGTGGTCGGCGCGCTCGCTCCGGCGCGGAACGAGTAGTACCTTCTTTACATGGCAAAGGGCGACAAGAACGCCAAGCTGAGTCTGGCCCCCGACATCGTCGAGTCCCTCGTGAGCGGTCGTCACGGCGACCCGTTTGCCGTGCTCGGGCCGCACGAGCGAGGCCGAGCGAACGTGGTGGTCCGGACGCTACAGCCCGGCGCCGCAAAGGTCTCCGTCATCTTGGGCGGGGAGCCCGTCGAGGAGCATCCGATGCAGGAGCTCCACCCGGCGGGGCTCTGGGAGACCACGGTGCCGGGACGGAGCGGGCTCGTCTACCGGCTGCGCATCACCGACCCCGAGGGGCGGACTCGCGACGAGGACGACCCGTATCGCTTCCCCTCGACCCTCTCGGACTACGACCTTCACCTCCTCGGAGAAGGCACGCACTATCGCGTCTACGACAAGCTGGGCGCTCATCCCGGCCGGCTCGACGGCGTCGAGGGCACCATCTTCGCGGTCTGGGCTCCCAATGCCCGGCGGGTCAGCGTCGTCGGGGACTGGAACGGCTGGGACGGCCGTCGCCACCCCATGCGCCTCCACCCGGCGAACGGGATCTGGGAGCTCTTCCTTCCCGCGGTCGGACCCGGGGCCCACTACAAGTACGAGATCGTGGGACCAGGCGGCGATCTCCAGGCGCTCAAGGCGGATCCCCTGGCCTTCGCATTCGAGCCCGGTGGCGAGCGCACGGCCGCCGAGGTCGTCGAGCTCGACGGCTACAGCTGGGGCGATCAGGCCTGGATGACCGAGCGCGTCCGCCGGCAATCGCTCGGCGTGCCCGTGAGTATCTACGAGGTGCACCTCGGCTCGTGGCGGCGCGTCCCGGAGGAAGGGCAGCGCTGGCTCTCCTATCCAGAGCTGGCCGAGCAGCTCGGGGACTACGTGAGCGACATGGGATTCACGCACGTCGAGCTCATGCCGGTCATGGAGCATCCGTTCTACGGATCCTGGGGGTACCAAGGCACCGGCTACTACGCCCCCACGCGCCGGTACGGCGACCCCCATGACTTCATGGCCTTCGTCGACCATCTCCATCAGCGCGGCATCGGCGTCATCCTCGACTGGGTGCCCGCGCACTTCCCGCGTGATGCGCACGGCCTCGCGTTCTTCGACGGCACGCATCTCTACGAGCACGACGATCCACGCCGGCGCGAGCATCCCGACTGGGGCACCCGGGTCTTCAACTACGGGCGCCACGAGGTGGCCAACTTCCTCATCGCCAATGCCCTCTTCTGGCTCGAGCGCTATCACCTCGACGGGCTGCGCGTGGATGCCGTGGCGTCCATGCTCTACCTCGACTACTCACGCCGGGCGGGCGAGTGGAGCCCCAATCGCTTCGGTGGTCGCGAGAACCTGGACGCCATCGCCTTTCTCAAGCGGCTGAACGAGGTGGTCTATGGGCTCCACGGCGACGCGATCACGGTGGCCGAGGAGTCCACGTCATGGCCGATGGTGTCGCGGCCGGTGCAGCTGGGTGGACTCGGATTCGGCTACAAGTGGAACATGGGCTGGATGCACGACATCCTCGACTACTTCCGCCAGGATCCGGTGCATCGGAGGTACCACCACGATCGGTTGACCTTCGGGCTGCTCTACGCGTGGACGGAGAACTTCATCCTGCCCCTCTCCCACGACGAGGTCGTCCACGGGAAGGGCTCGCTCAAGGCCAAGATGCCGGGTGACGACTGGCAGCGCTTCGCCAACCTGCGGCTGCTCTACGCGTTCATGTGGGCCTATCCCGGCAAGAAGCTCCTGTTCATGGGCGGAGAGTTCGGCCAGTCGAACGAGTGGTATCACGAGACGAGCCTGCAGTGGCATCTCCTCGATCAGGGGCCGTACCATCGGGGCGTCTCGTCGCTCGTTCGCGACCTGAATCGTCTGTACCGGGAGGAGCGATCGCTCCATCAGCTCGACCACGACCCGGCCGGCTTCGTGTGGATGGACTGCCGCGACAACGAGCAAGGCGTGATCGCCTTCGTCCGGTTCGCGCTCGAGCCCGGACAGATGCTCCTCTGCGCGTGCAGCTTCACGCCCATCCCGCGCCGGGAGTACCGAGTGGGTGTGCCGAGAGCCGGGACGTGGGTGGAGGTGCTGAACACGGACAGCGCGCACTACGGAGGCAGCAACCTCGGCAACAGCGGCGGCGTGCAGAGTGAGCCCGTGCCCTGGCACGGGCAGCCCCAGTCGATCCGCCTCACCCTGCCTCCGCTGGCCGCCGTGTGGCTCCGCTTCGTGGGGGCATGAGCGGTTACTTGGTCGAGGACCCCTCGCGGTGAGCGCGCCGAGCGTCCTCGTAGGTGACGAGCGTGCGCTCTGCGATGCGCTCCCAGGAGAAGCGCTCCTCGACGCGGCGGCGACCCGCGCGTCCCATCCTCGCGCCGCGTTCGGGATCCGCGAGCACGCGCTCCAGTGCGCCGGCCAGCGCGTCGGGGTTGCCGGGTGGGACCAGGTGGCCCGTCTCGCCATCCACGACCACCTCGGGGATGCCGCCCACGGCGCTCGCCACCACGGGAGTCCCGCATGCCATGGCCTCGAGGTTGATGATCCCGAACGGCTCGTAGACGGAAGGACAGACGAAGCACGCGGCGTGGCTGTAGAGCTGGACGACGTCGTCCCGGGGAACCATGGCGTTGATCCAGCGCACGCTGGGGCGGCCGGCGACCTCGGCGGCGAGACGACGCTCGAGCTCGGGCGTGTCGGGGGCGGCCGCGCAGAGGACGAGCTGAACGCCGGCGGGCAGGCGCCGACTGGCCTCGAGCAGATGGAAAATGCCCTTCTGCTCGCTGATGCGGCCCACGAACAGCACGTAGGGCGGCGTCACGCCGAGGCGCGCGAGGGCATCGCGCCGCTCGGTGCGGCGGAAGCTCTCGGCGTCCACGCCGTTGTGGATCACCACGACCGCCTCCGGGGACACCGCGAAGTGCGTGAGGATGTCCGCGCGCATCTGTTCGGACACGGCGATCACCCGCTCCGCCTGCTCCACCGCCAGCCGCTCGAGCCAGGTCGACACGCGATAGCCGGTGCCCAGCTGGTCCTCTTTCCACGGTCGGAGGGGCTCCAGGCTGTGGAGCGTCACCACCAGGGGAATGTCGAAGAGCGCTCGCACGAGCACCCCGCCGAAGGCCGCATACCACGTATGGGTGTGTACGACGTCCGCCTCGACGGGCTCGGCGGCCATGGCCAGGTCCACGGCGAGCGCCTCGAGCACCGGGCGATGGCGGAATGCGGCGGCCGCCCGGACGATCTCGGCCGGGGGCGCGTAGCCGCGCACGCCGAGCGCGGGGCCCGGCGCCTGCTGGTCGCCGAAGCAGCGGACCTCGACCCGGGCGAGGCGAGCCATGGCCCGCGACAGCTCATCGACCACGACGCCCGCGCCCCCGTAGATGTGGGGAGGGTACTCTCGACTCAGCATCAGCACGTTCATGGCATGCTTGTCCTCCCAGTCGAGGAAGTGTAAACGATGACGCTCATGCCGTTCGTGTTCCATGGCTGCCTGGCGGTCCGGGAGCTGGTCGGCCCCGAGGCCTGGGACGCCCGCGCGCTGCTCGAGGGGGTCGGCCAGGCTTCCGACGAGATGCTGTTCACCCACACGGCGGGGACGATGCTGCGGCGCCCGGTGCAGGGCGACGCCTGGCCGAACGACTTCGCCCTGTGGGCGGCGACGGAGCTGGGCGATCAGGCGCTGGCCGAGCGCCTGGCCATGGTCGACGTGTTCGACGCCGGCTCGCTCGATGCGCTCCGCGCCAACCTGGTCGCCGTCCTCGAGGATCACCTGCATCGGGGACCGGTGGCGACGGCTCCCGTCCCGGCCCGCGAGCCCTTCGTCTTCCTGCGATCGCACGTCGTGCCTGTGCCTCTCGGAGTCACCGCCTCCACGCTGCGCGAGTTTCGTGATGGGCTGGCCGTGGTGGATGCGAGCGCGCTCTTCTACCACGTCGTGGAAGTGCGCTACCGGCTCGGGCGCGATCGGGGCGACTTCGCGGAGTGGACCGAGCACGGCCTGGGGCGCGCCGACCTCGCCGAACGGCTGGCCCGCATCGACGCCCACGTGGGTAGCCTCGAGCGCATCCGCGATCGGTGCCTCAGCGTGCTCGAGGACGCGCTGGTGACGAGCTAGCCATGGCCGGCCCGGTGCGCATCACGCTCGATGACTACCGGGCGGTGGCCCCGCGTGGCGCCGTGGATTTCGTCTTGCGGCTGGCGGAGACGGTCCGTGGCCGCCGGCTGGTCCATGTGACGGCGTCGCGCTACGGCGGGGGAATCGCCGCCACCCTCAACCGCGTGCTTCCGGTGGTGAACGCCCTCGGTGTCGAGACTACGTGGGAGATCATCGTGGGCACGGCCGAGTTCGACGCCGGCGCCCGCAGCCTGACGCTGGCGCTCCACGGCACCGAGCAGGTCGTGACCGAGGCCATGCTCGAGCGCTTGCACGCGACGTGCGTGGACAACGCCGCGCGCCTTCCCCTCGACGGGGACCTCGTCATGGTCCACGGCGGCGCGCCCTTTCTTCTGGTGGATCGCCGCCCCGATGCGGGCCGCTGGATCTGGCGCGGCCACGGCGACCTGTCGGCGCCGCAGGCCCAGGTGTGGGCCTTCCTGCGCCGCTTCCTCCCGCGCTACGACGCGGCCGTGCTCTCGCGCCGCTCCTTCGCCCCGCCCTTGCCCATTCCTCGTTTTTTGATTGCCCCGGCCGTCGATCCACTAGACGATCGCAACCGCGACATGTCGCGGCTCGAGCAGGCCCAGCGGCTCGATCGGCTCGGCGTGCCCCGGGACAAGCCCTATCTCGTGCAGGTGGGAGAATTCACCCGCACCCAGGATCCTCAGGGCGTGATCAACGCCTACCGGCTGGTCAAGAAGCGGCACGATGTGCGGCTGGTGCTGGCCGGGCCGGAGCCGACCGACAGCAGCACGGTGCTCGACGAGGTACGCGAGGCGGCCCAGGCCGATGGGGACGTCGTGCCCGTCGTGCTTGGCGGCGCCGCTGACGCCGATCTGAACGCGCTCGAGCGGGGCGCCACCGTCGTGGTGCAGAAGCCGCTGCGGGCGGACTTCGCCCTCGATGTCGCGTGCGCCATGTGGAAGGGCAAACCCGTCATCGGCAGCCCGGTCGGCGGCATCCCGGACCAGATCGTGCCCCACGCCACCGGCTACGTGGTGAGCACGGTGGAGGGCGCGGCGTTCCGCCTCCGCAACCTGCTGAACAGCCCTGAGCTGATCGGCCGCATGGGAGCGGCGGCGCGTGAGACGGTGCGCCACCGCTTCTTGATCACGCGGGACCTGGCCGATCACCTCGGTCTGCTCGCGCACCTGACCAAGTGATCGGACGGGCATGGCGAGACTTCTGAGCGATCCGGCGGTGCAGGCGGAGATGGAGGCCCTGGGGACGGCCGACGTCGTCGTCGGTCTGCCCACGGTCGGCCCAACTCCGTCCGCGGAGGCGGTCGGACGGGCGGCCCTCGAGGGTCCCCTCGGGAGCACGGGCACGGTGGTCGTCCACGTGGATCCCACCGGCTCCGGTGAGGTCATCGAGGCCCTGACCCGCGCCGTCGCGCCCTGTCCGCTCCTCCACCTCGAGGGCTCCGGCCTCAGGCGAGCTCCCGCCGCACCCGAGCGCGACGACGCTTGCGATGCTGTCCGCACCGTCCTCGCCGCGGGCCGACAGCTGCGCGCGCGGGGCATCGTGTTCCTCAATGCCCTGGTGGATCCCGGTGCGCCCGGCCGCGCCGCCGCGCTCGCCGAGCCCGTGCTCAAGGACAGCCATGGCCTCGTGCTGCCGATGTACACGCGGACGCGCTACGAGGGCACGCTCACGCATGCGCTCGTCGTGCCGCTCGTCCGCGCGCTCTGGGGCCGGCGGCTCGCCCATCCGATGGCCGAGGAATTTGCGTGCTCGGGCGAAGCGGCCGGGGCTTTCCTCGACACCGAGGCGTGGGACACGGACCTCGCGCGCCAGGGGATCGAGTTCTGGCTGCCGGTGGCGGCCATCCAATCGGGCCTGGTCGTCAGCCAGGTCCCCGTGGGACAGCGGCGGGTGGCCGCCGAGAGCCGGCCTTCGCCGCTCGGCGCCACCGTGGGACGAGTGGCCGGGGCGCTCTTCGCCCTCGCCGAGCAGACGGAGGGGCACTGGCTGGAGATCCGGGGCTCGGAGGCCGTGCCGGCGAGTGGACCGGAGCCCGCTCCCCGCGAGGGAGGCGGGCCGGTCGATCCCGGCCGCCTCCTGGCCGGCTTCCGTCAGGGGGTGCGGGACCTGCTGGAGATCTGGGTCCGCATCCTCGCGCCGGAGACGCTGGCCGACGTGCTGGCCCTGGGGGAAGCAGACCCCGACGAGTTCCGATTCTCCGATCGGCTCTGGACGCATGTCGTGTACGACTTCCTGCTCGCCTGGCGATTCCGCGTGGCGCACCGAAGCCACGTGGCGCAATCGCTGGCGCCGCTCTACCTCGGACGCACCGCGTCCCTCGTCCAGGAGACACGCGGCAAGCCGGCGGCGGCGATCACCGCCGTGGGCGAGCGGCTGGCTCGCGGATTCGAGGACGAGAAGGCGTACCTGGTGGACCGATGGCGATGACGAAGCCGCGGCAGCCGATCGTGATCGAGCGCGTGGCCCCGGCCGTGGACGACGGCCGGTACCCGGTCAAGCGCGTCGTCGGAGAGCCGCTCGTCGTCTCGGCCGACATCTTCAAGGAGGGCCACGACGTGCTCGCGGCCGCCGTGCGGTACCGGGCGAGGGGAGAAACCGCCTGGCGAGTCACCCCCCTCCTCAAGCGCGAGGGCGACCGCTGGGCCGCCGAGCTGATCCTGGACGAGAACACCCGTTACACGTACGTCCTGGAGGCGTGGACCGATCGCTTCGGCTCCTGGGTGCGCGAGACCGAGCGGCGTGTCGCCGGCGGCCAGAGCGACCTCCGCAGCGAGCTGCTCGAGGGCCGGGCCCTGATCGAGGAGGCGGCCGGGGCCGCCTCCGGTGTCGACGCCGAGCGACTCCGCCACGCCGTCGACGCCCTCGACGCCGCGCCCGATCAGGAGGCGCGCCTGCGGCTGATTCTCGATACCGGGTTGAGGACACTGGTGGCGCGTACGGCATCTCGGCCGGATCTGACGCGCCACGACCGTGAGTACCAGGTGGTGGTGGACCGCCCGCGCGCTCGCTTCGCCGCGTGGTACGAGTGCTTCCCGCGCTCGCAGGGACGCGTGCCCGCCCGCCACGGGACCTTCGAGGACGTGATCGGTCGCCTGCCCGACATCCAGGCCATGGGCTTCGACGTGCTGTACCTGCCTCCCATCCACCCGATCGGGCGCACGCACCGCAAGGGGCGGAACAACTCGCTGGCCGCCGGCCCCGGCGACCCGGGGAGCCCGTGGGCGATCGGCGGTCCCGAAGGCGGCCACGATGCCGTGGAGCCGGGCCTGGGCACGCTCGACGACTTCCGGCGCCTGATCAAGGCGGCCGGCGATCATGGAATGGAGCTCGCCCTCGACCTGGCCATCCAGTGCTCGCCCGATCACCCCTGGGTCCGCGAGCATCCCGAGTGGTTCCATCACCGCCCCGACGGCAGCATCAAGTACGCGGAGAACCCGCCCAAGAAGTACCAGGACATCTATCCGCTGAACTTCGCCGGTCACGCGTGGGGGTCCCTGTGGGACGCCTGGCTACGCATCGTGCTCTTCTGGGTGGAGCAGGGCGTGCGAACGTTTCGAGTGGATAATCCCCACACCAAGCCGCTCGATTTCTGGCGGTGGCTGATCCGCGAGGTCCAGGACCGCCACCCCGACGTGATCTTCCTCTCCGAGGCCTTCACCCGGCCCTCCGTGATGCGGGCGCTGGCCAAGATCGGGTTCTCTCAGTCCTACACGTACTTCACGTGGCGCAACTTCAAGGAGGAACTGACCGAGTACCTCACGGAGCTCACGCAGTCGGACATGGTCGAGTACTACCGGGGGAACTTCTTCGTGAACACCCCCGACATCCTCCCCGAGGTGCTCCAGCGCGGCGGGCCGCCCGCCTTCCGGCTGCGCGCGGTGCTCGGCGCGCTCCTGTCGTCTCTGTGGGGCGTCTACAGCGGCTTCGAGCTGTGCGAGAACGCCGCGGTGCCGGGCACCGAGGAGTACCTCGACTCCGAGAAGTACGAGATCCGCGTGCGCGACTGGAACGCCCCGGGTCACATCAAGGACCTCATCGCACGGCTCAACCGGATCCGCCGGGACAACCCCGCCCTGCACGAGTACCGGAACCTGCGCTTCTACGAGGCGGGGAGCGATCACATCCTCTTCTTCGGCAAGGCCACGGCGGCGCGGGACAACGTCATCCTCGCCGCGGTCAATCTCGACCCCTTCGGGGCCCACGAGGCGCGGCTTGATCTTCCACTGGCCAAGCTCGGGGTCGCGCCCGACGAGGCCTACGAGCTGACCGAGCTCCTCAGCGGGACCAGACGGCTGTGCCGCGGACCCCAGCAGACCGTGGCCCTCGACCCCCAGCATGGGCCCGCCGTCATCTGGCGCCTGGGCCGGTGGCGCCGCCGTGAGCAAGATTTCGACTACTTCGCCTAGGAGCCCTCGCGCGCATGAGTGACCCGCTCTGGTACCAGGACGCCGTGTTCTACGAGCTGCACGTCCGCGCCTTCCAGGACGGCAACGACGACGGCATCGGTGACTTCGTGGGCCTGACCCGTCGGCTCGACTACCTGAAGGAGCTCGGCGTGGACTGCCTGTGGCTGCTCCCGTTCTACCCTTCGCCGCTCCGGGACGACGGCTACGATGTCGCCGACTACCGGACCGTTCATCCCGATTACGGGACGCTGGCCGACTTCGAGCGCTTCCTCGAGGAAGCGCACGCTCGCGGGCTCCGTGTCATCTCCGACCTCGTGGTGAACCACACGTCCGATCAGCACCGCTGGTTCCAGGAGGCCCGCCGGGATCCCGCCTCACCCTTCCGCCAGTACTACGTCTGGAGCGACACCGACCAGCGGTACAAGGACGCGCGCATCATCTTCATCGATACCGAGCGCTCGAACTGGACGTGGGATCCCGAAGCGAGAGCGTACTACTGGCACCGCTTCTTCAGCCATCAGCCGGATCTCAACTTCGACAACCCCCAGGTCCAGGCCGAGCTGCTGGCGGTGATGCAGCACTGGCTCGATCGGGGACTCGACGGCTTCCGCTGCGACGCCGTGCCCTACCTCTTCGAGCGCGAGGGGACGATCTGCGAGAACCTGCCGGAGACCCATCTCTTCCTCCGAGCCCTTCGGGGGGCCATCGATCGGAAGTACGCCGGGCGCATCCTGCTCGCCGAGGCCAATCAGTGGCCGGCGGATGTGCGCCCGTACTTCGGCGAGGGCGACGAGTTCCACATGGCCTTCCACTTCCCGCTGATGCCCCGGATCTTCCTGGCCGTCCGCCACGGCGACCGGCGCCCCATCACGGACATCTACAAGCACACGCCCGAGATTCCCCCCGGCTGTCAGTGGGGCCTCTTCCTGCGGAACCACGACGAGCTGACCCTGGAGATGGTGTCGGGCGACGAGCGCCGCGAGCTCTACTGGGCCTACGGCCAGGACCCGCAGATGCGCCTCAACCTGGGCATCCGCCGCCGCCTCGCGCCGTTGCTGGACAACGACCGGCGCAAGATCGAGCTCCTGACCAGCCTCCTCTTCACCCTGCCCGGCAGTCCCATCCTCTACTACGGGGACGAGCTCGGCATGGGCGACAACATCTACCTCGGCGACCGGAACGGGGTGCGGACGCCCATGCAGTGGTCGGGCGACAAGAACGCCGGCTTCTCCGGCGCCGATCCCGCCCGCCTCTACCTCCCGCTGATCAGCGACCCCGTCTTCGGCTACGGGGCGATCAACGTGCAGGCGCAGGAGCGCCCGCCGTGGTCGCTGCTCAACTGGATGCGGCGCCTCATCGCCACGCGGAAGAAGTCGCGGGCCTTCGGGCGGGGCACGCTCACCTTCCTTCGCGCCAAGAACGACAGCGTGCTGGCGCATCTCCGGGTGTGGGAGGGGGAGACCGTGCTCGCCGTGCACAACCTCTCCCGCGCGGCCGAGCCGGTGGAGATCGACCTTGCCAACTACGCGGGCTGGACGCCCGTCGAGATGCTGAGCGACAGCCGATTCCCGGTCATCGGGACTCAGCCGTACTTCCTGAGCCTGGCGCCGTACGGCTACTACTGGTTCCGGCTCCAGCCACCCGCCACCGAACAGGTGCTCTATGGCATCGAGGACATCTCTCTCTGAGCGGGTGCCCGCGCTCAAGGCGTTCCTCGAAGGAGGGGCAGCGTCCGGCCTGGGCGCCTTCATGGCCCGCCAGCGGTGGTATGGGGCGCGCGGGCGGCGACCCACGCGCCTCGCCGTGCTCGACGCCGCCGTCCTCGACGCGCCCTCCCCCGAATGGCCGGCCGAGCCGCTCGTCGTGCTGTTCCTGGTGGAGACCGACAGCGACCGCTACTACGTCCCGCTGGCGGCTCGCCCGGGAAGCGCGCCGGATTCCGGCGGGGCGGTGGGGACGGTGGACGGCCTTGCCGTCGTCGACGCGCACGGCGAGCCCGAGTTCGGCCGTCGCGTGCTCCATGCCTGCGCGACGGGCCGCGTCCTCGAGGGCATGAGCGGGCGTTTCGTCGGGCACTGGTCGGGCGCGGCGGCAGCGCCCGACTCGGCCGGCTGCCGGGAGACTGCCGTCACCCTGTTCAAGGGCGAGCAGAGCAACACGTCGTTGCTGCTCGGCGGCCAGCTGATCGCCAAGTCCTTCCGCCGCGCTCGGCCAGGGCCCAATCCCGACTTCGAGATCCCCCACTTTCTGACGACCCGCACGGGCTTTCCCCACACGCCCGGGCTGGCGGGCTGGCTGGAGCATCAGAATCGAGGTGGGGAGCCCACGACGATCGCCCTCCTCCAGCCCTTCGTGGAGAACAGCGGCGACGGGTGGAGCCACGCTCTCGCCGGCCTCGAGTCGCTCGCCAGCGCGCTCGCCGGGGAGCCGCCGCCCACGGACGTCGAGGCCGCCGAGCACCGGCTCCGCGCGCTGGGCGGCGATCTCCTGGACGACCTCCGCACACTCGGGACCGTGACCGGCGAGCTGCACGTGGCCCTGGCCACCGCCGGCACGCCGCCCGCCTTCCGGCCGGAGCCGATCAGCGACGCCGACGTGACCGTGTGGAGCGAGCAGGTGGCGGTCGAGTCAGAGGCCATGCTGGCTGAGGCCGCCCGGCGCCTGGATAGCTTGTCCGATTCCGCGCGCGAGCGCGTCGCCGCGCTCGTCGAGCGATGGCCGACGCTGGCCGGCCGCGGGCTCGACCTCTCCCCGCTCGCCAGCGACGGTTGCCACAAGATCCGCATCCACGGCGACTACCACCTGGGCCAGGTGCTTCGCACGCGGACGGGCTACGTCGTGATCGACTTCGAGGGCGAGCCGGCGCGGCCCCTGGCCGAGCGGCGCGCCAAGGGCTCACCGCTGCGCGACGTGGCCGGGATGTTGCGTTCGTTCGACTATGCCGCCCGGACCGTCCTCGCCGGCCGCGACGCCGGCGAGCGGCGCGCGCTCGCGCCGTGGCTGGACGCCTGGGAGCGCCAGGCGCGCGCCGTCTTCCAGCGCGGCTATCTGGAGGCGGCGGAGCGCAGCGCCGTGCCCCTCGTGCCCGCGGCCGGCACGCGGGTGGAGCAGGTCACCTCGGTGTTCGAGCTCGGCAAGGCCGTGTACGAGCTGCGCTACGAGCTATCCCATCGACCCGCCTGGGCCGGCATCCCCGCGGACGGCATCGCGCGTATCCTGGACGAGATGAGGGACCGCCCCTGATCGCTCACGGGCTTCGCGCGGTGAAGAAATCGATAATGGTGGGCACCCTTGCGGTTGGCCTTTTCAGCCTCGCGGCAGGGTGCACGCTCGACACCGCCGCGATCTGTAAGTCCTCGGGCGGCACGCAGACTGGGGGCACCTGCACTCAATACGGTCCGGGCCAGCAGGCGGCGAGGGACCAGTGCAGGGCGAGCGGGGGCATCTACCTGGTCGGCAGCGAGACCTGCGTGCTCGGCAGCGGAGGGCCTTGAAGGCTTACATGTTGCGCTGCCGCTAGGCCCCGGGCGCCTCGGGCGCCGTGTCGTAGGCCGGAGCGAAGTCGGCCCGCTCTCTGATCGTGTCGGTCATCGCCTGGCCGCCCAGGATGGTGGCCAGCTGGGCGCTGTCCCTGATGGGGCCGTGCTCGGCGCGATACCGCACGATGGACGCTACCTGCGAGGGGCCGAGGCCCAGCTCGAGCAGCTCGTCCCCGTTGGCCAAGTTGATGTGCACCTTGGTCGGCATGGTCCCCTCCGATGGCTACTCGCCGTGGACGATGGTCGTGTACTTGGCCCAGATCCCCAGGATGTTCTGGGTCTCGTGGTCAACATGATGAATCTTCGTGATGCCCCCGTTCTGCATCGCGGCCGAGATGCTCGCATCGCCGGTCGAGAACACCAGCACTCCCCACGCCTCCGCCCGGCCGACCTTCGGGCTGGTGGCTGCCGGGCCGGCCGCGACCGGCCCCTTCATGTCGAGCGTGATCGGCGCCATGACGGGCCCGTGGGCGAGGGCGCAGCCGCCGAGCAATGCTACGCACAGAAGGGTAAGGACCAAATGGCTTCCGATTCTGCTCATGATGTCCTCCGGGGCTTGGGGTGGACGCAGCGTCCCGCCGACACGTGATATGCCATTCACCTTGGAGGGCCACGCCACGAGTGTCAACGGGAGGAAATGACTCGCGCCGCGCTCACCTCACCGCTGTCGCCCGCGCCTCGCGCGCGGTGGTACACTCCTCTTCGCTGATTTCTCAGTGAGTTAGCAACCTGGAAGCGTTTGCGGCGCCGGTGCACGCCCCGGACTTCAAATCCGGTGTTCGGCTCTAGACAAGTCGAAGGTGGGTTCGACTCCCACACGCTTCCGCCACCCGGGCGACCATGAAGAGGGAGACCGTGGCGAAGAACACGCGGCAGGACACGAAGGCTCGCAGGGTGG
This sequence comes from Candidatus Methylomirabilota bacterium, assembly GCA_035764725.1. Classification (NCBI taxonomy): domain Bacteria; phylum Methylomirabilota (SeqCode); species Candidatus Methylomirabilota bacterium. The sequence goes on from DASTYT010000099.1 coordinate 52,449, forward strand.
GGGAGAAGCCGGCGCGCGGCCTCTCCCGCGCCGCGCGGCGACGGCGCAACATGACTATCGGCATCGCGGTCGCCGTGGTGGTGGCGGTGGTCGTGGGCTACTTTGCGTATCAGGCCTCGGCGAACCGGCCGGGCGTCGAGTTCGCGGACCAGGGCAATCTCCACATCCAGACGGAGGCCGAGCCGCACGTGCCGTACAACTCCGACCCGCCCACCTCGGGACCGCATCTGCCCTACATCGCGCCCTGGGGCGTCCACAACGTGCCGATCGTGCGCGAGCTGCAGGTGCACAACCTGGAAGACGGGGGCGTGGTGATCCAGTACAACTGCCCCAACGGCTGCGCCGACCTGGTGACCCAGCTCGAGGCCATCGTGAAGGGGTACGACCGGCAGGTGCTGCTCGCCCCCTATCCCGGCATGAAGACGCGCATCGCGCTCACCGCGTGGACGCGACTGGATGCCTTCGACGACTACGACGAGGGGCGCATCGTCCGGTTCATCCGGACCTATCGCGGAATCGACCACCACAAGCGGTAAAATGGCGCCATGATCCGGGCGCTTCGCTTGCGCGCGCTGGGGGTCGTGGCGGCCGGCCTCGCTCTCGCCGGGCTCGGCGCCTGCTCGCGGCCCTTCGTCTCGCCCATCCTGCCGCCGCCGCACCGCGACCAGATCGCCGCGGCCTACGACTCGACGTGGAAGGCCCTCATCCGCGCGCTCGCCTACGAGAACGTATCGCTGCGGGCGGTGGCGAAGGACTCTGGGGTGGTGTCGTCCGACGAGATGGTGTCGCCCATCGGTGTCTTCGCCGACTGCGGCCGCATCGGCGATGACGTCCTGGAGGGCGACGCGGTGGTATCGTTCACGGTGTTCGTGCAGCCCAACGGCTCGGGCGCCACCGACGTGCAGGTCAACTCCAAGATGCGCACGCAGGCATGGCGCCGCGGCGACTCGGGCAAGCTCAAGTCGGAGACGGTGTACGTCTGCGCCTCTACCGGCCGCTGGGAAGCGAACCTGATGGACAGCATCCGCCGACTGGTGAAGGAGTAGCGGTGCCCCCGCGGCTGCCGGAGCTGATCAAGCGCGCCCGCCGCCTGGCGCATGAAAGAGACCGCTTGGTCGACGAGCTGGCGCGCGAGTGGACGGGCGCGCTGCGCGGCCAGGGCTTCTCGCCGAGCGACCTGGACGAGCTGTGGGCCGGGCTCACGGAGGAGGCGGTGCGCCGGCTTCTCAAGAACAGCCCCGAGGGGGCGAGCGTGGAGGCGATACGCCGGGAGGCCAACGAGGTGATCGCGCGGGTGAAGGAACGCGTGGAGACGGGTCTTGCCGCGGGCGGATAAGCGCGCCGGCGCGGGCGTGCCGGCCGGCGCATCCGGCGCGCAGGCGCTGCTCCGCGGGCTGCCCTCGGTGGACGCGGTGCTGATCGCGCTGGAAGGGGAGCCCGCGGTGGCCGCGCTGCCCCACGCCCGGCGGGCCGAGGCGGCGCGCGAGGCCCTCGCCCGCGAGCGCCAGCGCCTGCTCGCGGCGGCGGGCGCCGGCGCGGCCGCGGGCCCGGCGCCCACGCCGAAGGACGCTGCGCGCCTTGCTGCCGAGGTGGCCCAGCGGCTCGGCGGGGCCGGGGCCTTCTCGCTCACGCGGGTCATCAACGCCACCGGCGTGGTGCTCCACACGAATCTCGGCCGCGCGCTCCTGTCGAGGCTGGCGCAGGAGCGCCTGCAGGCCGTCGCTGCCGCCTACTCCAACCTCGAGATGGACGTGGCGCGCAAGGAGCGGGGCTCGCGCTACGCGCACGTGGAGGCCCTCTTGCGGCGGCTCACCGGCGCCGAGGCGGCGCTGGTGGTGAACAACTGCGCCTCCGCGGTGCTGCTGGCGCTGGAGAGCCTCGCGCGCGGCAAGGAGGTCATCGTCTCGCGCGGCGAGCTGATCGAGATCGGCGGCGAGTTCCGCATCCCCGACATCATGCGCCGCTCGGGCGCGGTGCTGCGCGAGGTGGGCGCCACCAACCGCACGCACCTCAAGGACTACGCCAACGCCATCGGGCCCGAGACCGGCCTGCTGCTGAAGGTCCATACCTCGAACTACCGTGTGGTCGGCTTCACCGCGGCCGTGTCCTCCCGCGAGCTGGTGGAGCTGGGCCGGCAGCGCGGCATCCCCGTGATGGAGGACCTGGGCTCGGGGTCACTCCTCGATCTGCGTCCGCACGGCTTCCCCTACGAGCCCACGGTGCCCGAGGTGGTGGCCTCCGGCGTGGATCTCGTGTCGTTCTCGGGCGACAAGCTCCTCGGCGGGCCGCAGTCCGGCATCGTGGTGGGCAAGGCGAGCGCGATCGGGCTGCTCGCGAAGAATCCGCTGAACCGCGCGGTCCGCATCGACAAATTCACGATCGCCGCCCTCGAGGCCACCCTCTACGCCTACGAGGCAGGCGACGCGCTCGAGACCATCCCCACGCTTCGTCTCCTGACCGAGCCGTTGACAACGATTCGTCGCCGGGCGCGCGCGCTGCTGCGCCGGGTGCCCGCGGAGGCGCAGCGCCGGCTGGGCGCCGCGCTCGTCGAGACCACCTCGCAGGTGGGTGGGGGCGCGCTGCCCACGGTGGAGCTGCCCACTGCGGCGATCGCGCTCGGCACGGCGGAGCGCGCCCCGCAGGCGCTCGACGAGGCGCTGCGCGCGGGCCGGCCCCCCGTGCTCGCGCGCCTGGCCGACGATCGGCTGCTGCTTGACCTCCGCACCGTGCTGCCCGCCGATCTGCCCGATCTCGCCCGCATCCTCTCCGCGCTGTAGGGCTCGCGGCATGGCGGATTCCAAGCACGTCGTGATCGGCACCGCCGGCCACATCGACCACGGCAAGACCTCGCTGGTGAAGGCGCTGACCGGGACCGACACGGACCGGCTCCCGGAGGAGAAGGCGCGCGGCATCACCATCGACCTGGGCTTCGCATTCCTGGAGGAGCCCGACGGGCTCACCATCGAGATCGTGGACGTGCCGGGCCACGAGCGCTTCGTGAAGAACATGCTGGCCGGGGTGGGGGGCATCGACCTCGCCATGCTCGTCATCGCCGCCGACGAGAGCGTGATGCCGCAGACACGCGAGCACCTGGCGATCTGCTCGCTGCTCCACATCAAGAGCGGGCTGGTGGCGCTGACCAAGATCGACATGGTCGACGCCGACTGGCTCGAGCTCGTGCGCGACGACGTGGTGCGGCTCCTCGACGGCACGTTCCTCGCCGGGTGCCCCATCGTGCCGGTGTCGTCGAAGACGGGGGAGGGGCTTCCCGAGCTGCGCGCCACGATGGGACGCCTGGCCCGGGCGGTGCCCGCCAAGCCGCTGGACCAGACCGCGCGGCTGCCGGTCGATCGCGTGTTCACGGTGCGCGGGTTCGGCACCGTGGTCACCGGCACGCTCACCACGGGGCGTCTCGCGCTCGATGATCGCGTCGAGATCTATCCGCGGGGCCTCCAGTCCAAGGTGCGCGGGCTCCAGGTGCACGGGCACGGCGTGGAGTCGTCGCGGGCCGGACAGCGCACGGCCGTGAATCTCCAGGGGGTGGAGCGGGCGGCGGTCGAGCGGGGCGATGTGCTGGCGCCGGCGGGCGCGCTGGTGGCGACCACCGCCGTCGATGCGACGGTGGAGCTCCTGGCCGACGCGCCGCGCCCGCTCAGGATGCGCGAGCGCGTGCGCTTCCACGTGGGCACCCAGGAGGTTATGGCGCGGGTCCTCCTCGTCGGCCAGGCCGAGCTGCCGCAGGGCGAGGCCTCGTTCGGGCGCTTCCGCCTCGAGGCGCCGGTGGTGGCGCTGCCGGGCGACCGCTTCGTCATCCGCACGTACTCGCCGATCGTGACCATCGGCGGCGGGACTTTGCTCGACGTCGATCCGCCGCGCTTCAAGCGCAAGGCCCCAGCGCTTCGCGCGCACCTCGAGCTGCTCGCCGGCGGCGCGCCCGCCGAGATCGTGGAGGAGCACCTCAAGCAGGCGGGTGCGGCGGGGGCGCGCCTCGGCGATCTGCTCGCCCGCACGCCGTACGGCCCCGAGCGGCTCCGCACCCTGCTCGTCGAGCTCCAGCAGAAGGGCGCCGCCGTCGCGGTGGACCGGGACGCCTGGCTCCATCGCGAAGCGAGCGACAAGCTCCGCGCGACGACCCTCGCGTTGCTGAAGACCTTCCACGCCGAAAATCCGCTCCGCGGAGGAATATCGAGAGAGGAGCTCAGGAGCCGCGCCGGCAATGCCCAGGAGAAGGTGTTCACTCAGCTCCTCACCGCCCTGGAGGCGGAGGGCGTGGTGCGCAGCGAGCGGGATCAGGTGCGGCTGGGCTCCCACACCATTCGCCTCACGCCCGAGCAGCAGCGGGTGATCGACGCGGTCGAGGCTGAGTTCCGCCGCGCCGCTGCCGCGCCGCCCACCGCCGAGGAGGCGCTGGGCACGGCCGGAGTCAAGGGCACCGACCGTCACGAGCTGTTCCAGCTCCTGCTCGCGGAGAAGAAGCTGGTGCGGATCCGCGAGTCGCTCTACTACCACGCGGAGGCGCTCCAGGAGGTCCAGACTCGCCTGGTCGCGCACCTCAAGGAGAAGAAGGAGCTGAGCCCGGCCGACATGAAGGACCTCTTCGGGGTCAGCCGGAAATACGCCATCCCGCTGATGGAGTATTTCGACGCCCAGCGCGTCACCGTCCGCCAGGGCGAGAAGCGGGTGCTCCGGAGCGGCTAGCCCATCACCGGCTAGCCCTTCAAGCCGCTCAGCCGCACGCCCTCGACGATGCGGCGGTTGGCGATCAAGAACACGATCAGGAGCGGCAGCGCAGAAAGCGCGGCGCCCGCCATGATGGGCCCATAGGACTCCGAGCTGTAGGCTCCGCGCAGCAGCGCCAGCGCCACCGGCAGGGGGAACATCTCGGCCTTGTTCACCGCGATCAGGGGCCAGAGGAAGTCGTTCCACGCCGAGCGGAAGGCGAAAATGGCCAGCGCGGCCAGCACCGGCTGGGACAGCGGGACGACGATCCGCGCGAAGACCTGCCACGTATTGGCTCCATCGATGAGCGCCGCGTCCTCCAGCTCATGAGGGATCGTGAGGAAGAACTGACGGAGCAGGAAGACGCCGAACGCGAACGTCACTGCCGCCTCGGGGACGATGAGCCCCTGATACGTGCTGAGCCAGCCGAGGCGCTGCACGAGCACGTACTGGGGGACCAGCACCACCGCGTTCGGGATCATCAGGCTGCCCACGATCACGCTGAAGACGAAAGTCTTCCCCGGAAAGCGCATGCGGGCGAGGGGATAGGCGGCGAGCGCGCTCGTCCCGACGACCAGGATCACCGTGCCGAGGGACACCACGAGGCTGTTCACGAAGGCGCGGCCGATGCGCGCGGTGCGCGAGCTGCTGAACAACACCTCGACGTAGTGCTCGAGCGTCGCCGGCCACGGGATCCACTCCGGCGGGACGCGGATGATATTGGCGGTGGGCTTGAGCGAAGTCACCACCACCCAGACGACGGGGAGTAGCCAGAGCACGGCGAGGGCGCCGAGTGCGGCGGCGAGCAGCAGGCCCTGGGCGTCGCGGCCCCGCGACACGGCGGCCTCAGAGCTCCGTGTGGCCGCGCAAGAGGCGGAACTGCAGCAGCGAGAACACCAGGATGATCGCGAAGAGCACCCACGCCATCGCCGAGGCGGCGCCGAACGCGAAGAAGTTCTGGAACGCAGTCTCGTAGAGGTGCTGAACGACGGTGCGGGTGCTGTCGCCCGGGCCGCCCTGGGTGAGCACGAAGACCTGCCCGAAGATCTGGAACGAGCCGATGATGTGGGTGACGAAGACGAAGAGCAGCACGGGGCGGAGCAGGGGCAGCGTGATGGCCCAGAAGCTCCGGATCGCGCCGGCCCCGTCCAGCGCCGCCGACTCGTAGAGGTCGCGGGGAATGTCCTGGAGCCCGGCCAGGTAGATGACGAGGTAGTAGCCGGCCACCCACCACACGGTGGTGGCGATGATCACCCACATCGCGGTGCCGGGCTCGGAGAGCCACGAGCGCCCCCGCCCGACCAGCCAGCCGAAGTAGTAGTTGAAGGGGCCGACCACGGGATCGAGCAGCCAGAGCCAGGTGAGCCCGACCGTGACCACGGAGAGCGTGAACGGGAAAAAGAACGCGCCACGCAGCACAGTCCTCATAGTCCCGCGATTCAAGGCCACCGCGAGGAGGAGGGGGATCGCGAGGATCGGTAGGGTGCTCGCCACCGTGTAGAAGAGGGTGTTCCAGAGGCTCACGTGGAAGCGGGTGTCCTCGAGCAGGCGCTCGTAGTTGGCGAGCCCCACGAAGGCCTGCGCGGGCCGGCCGAGCCGCGCGTTGGTGAAGGAGAGACGCAGGCCGTCGAGCAGCGGGTAGACGCGGAACGCGGCGAAGAGGAGCAGGCCGGGGGCGAGGAAGCCGTACGCCGTCAGCCCGCGCCGCCGCGCCACGGATCAGGCGGGCAGCGCGTTGATCTGGCGGGCCAGATCCTCCATCGCGGCCTTGCCGGGCTTCTGCCCGATGTAGACGCTCTCGATCACCGGGCGCGTGAGGTTCTCCGCGGCGACCCAGCGGGGTGTGGGCTGGCCGACCTGCCAGTTCGCGCCCTGGGACATGAGCACCTTGAGCACCGGATCGGCGGTGATGCGCGGGTCGGCGTGGGCCTTGCGCGACGCCGAGATCTGCCCCGCCTTGAGCGTCCACTCCGCCACGTGATCGGTCATCCAGCGGATGTGCGTCCAGGCCGCATCGCGCTTGGCGGCATCGGCGCCCTTGGGCTTGGGGAAGGTGAACTGATGCGGCATCGACCACACCACCGGCTGCTTGAAGAGCCGCGGCACCGGCGCCGCCGTGAAGTCCACCTTCGCCTCGCGCAGCCCGGTGAAGTTCCACGAGCCGGCGATCCACATGCCGAGCTTGCCGGCGATGAAGGCGTCGCGGCAGCTCGCGTTCGACGGCGGCGAGATCTTCTGGGCGAAGAAGCTGGCCCAGAAGTCCGCGACCTCCACGGCGGCAGGCTCGGCGAGCGCCGAGCGCTTGAGATCGGCGGTGAAGACGTTGGCGCCGTTCTGCCAGAGGAGATTGTGGAAGCCCCACGTGTAGCGGCCGGGGGCCACGGTGCCGATGCCGAAGCCGAACGTGTCGCCCTTGGCCATCTGCTTGGCCATCTGCACCAGCTCGTCGCGGCTCGCCGGGACCTTGGGGCGCCCGTCGGCGCCGAGCAGGCCCGCCTCCTTCATCACCTTCACGTTGAGGTAGAGCAGGTGTTGCGGCACGTCGAGGGCGACCGAGTAGCGTTTGCCCTCGAAGGTCCCGCCCTGCCACGTCGCGGGGAGATAGTCGGCGGCGCGGAAGCCCCGGCTGCTCATGGCGCTGTCGTCGATCACCTCGAGCACGCCGTCGCTGGCGAAGTGCGGGACCTCTACGGTATGGATGAGCGCGAGATCGGGGCCCTCGCCCGCGGGCACGGAGACCTGGAGCTTGGCGTAGAGATCCGCCCAGGGGATGCGCTGCTGCTCGATCTTGATGCCGGTCTCCTTGGTGAACTGGTCGATCAGCTCGTCCATCACCTTGCCGTCGGCGCCGGTGAGGCCGTTCCAATAGGTGATGGTGGCCTTGGTCTGCGCGGCGGCGCGGCGCGGGCCGCGCGCCAGCCAGGTCGCGCCCGCCGCGGCGGCGGCGCCCGTGACGAAGGTCCGACGGCTCACTCCGGCGTGTCTCTCACTCATGACGCCTCCCCTGGCGCGCTCACCGATCGCCGCTCGCTCGCAGGCGAAACTGTAGGCGCTCCGCTCCAGCCTGTCAAACGACTCCGTCCTCGCGTAGACTCCGCGCCATGAACCGTATCGGGATCGACCTCGCGCGGCGCATCGGCACGGTGGACCGTCGGATCTTCGGCAACTTCATCGAGCACCTGGGCCGCTGCATCTACGGCGGCATCTACGAGGAGGGCTCCCCGCTCAGCGACACGCGGGGCTTCCGCAAGGACGTGCTGGAGGCGGTGCGGCCGCTGCGGGTGCCGCTCCTGCGCTGGCCCGGCGGCAACTTCGTCAGCGGCTATCACTGGCTCGACGGGGTGGGGCCGAAGGATCAGCGCCCCCGGCGCAGCGAGCTCGCCTGGTATGCGGAGGAGTCGAACCGGTTCGGCACTCTCGACTTCATCGCGTACTGCCGCGAGATCGGCGCCGAGCCCTTCATCTGCGTGAACATGGGCTCGGGCACCATGGACGAAGCCCAGGCGTGGGTCGAGTACTGCAACGGCACCGGCAACACGTCGTGGGCGAATCTCCGCCGCCAGCACGGCCACCCCGAGCCGCTCCGCGTGAAGTACTGGGGGCTCGGCAACGAGATGTACGGGAGCTGGCAGATCGGAAATCTCAATGCCCACGACTACGTGAAGAAGGCGCGCGGCTTCGCGACCGTGATGAAGCGGACGGATCCGTCCATCGTGCTGATCGGCTGCGGCCAGAACGGCTGGAGCGAGTGGGACGAGATTGTGCTGGGCGGCCTCGCCGACCTCATCGACTTCCACAGCATCCACCTCTACACGGGCAGCGCCGACCACTACGCCACGGTGTTCTCGTCGCATCAGGCGGAGCGCGCGGTGCGCATCTGCGCGGCCCTCATCGAGCGGGTGCGCGCTGCCCACCGGATCGCGCATTCCATCCACATCGCCTTCGACGAGTGGAACGTGTGGTGGCGGACGCGGAGCCACGAGGACCGCGTGGGCGGCGTGGAGGAGCGCTACACCCTCACCGACGCGCTCGCCGTCGCCACGTACCTGAACGGCTTCATCCGCCACTGCGACACGGTCAAGATCGCCAACCTCGCCCAGCTGGTGAACGCCATCGCCCCCATCTTCACGAGCCCGAAGGGCCTGTTCCTCCAGACGATCTATCACCCGCTGCGACTCTATGCGGAGCACACCCGTGAGATCGGGCTCGACGTCCACGTCTCCGGCGAGACCTACGCCCTGTCGCCCGCGCAGGAGACGGGCAGTGAGGGGCGTGTGCACCACGTGGCGGAGCTGGGCCCGTTCACGCTGCTCGACGCCGCCGGCAGCTGCGACGCCGCCGGCCGGCAGGTGACCCTGACGGTGGTGAACCGGGACGCGGTGCGCGCCCACCGCGCCACCATCGATCTCGGCGGCGCCTCCGCGGCGGGCGAGCTGGCCATCGCCGAGGTGAACGGCCCCGACGTGCGCGCGATGAACACCTTCGAAGAGCCCCGCGTGGTCGACGTCGCGGAGCGGACGGGGAGCGCCAAGGGCTCACGGTTCGACCACGAGTTCCCCGCCCATTCGATCACGGTGCTGCGCTTCGGAGTCACCCCTTGACGGCGCCGGGGAGACGTTGACAACCTCGGGGCCCACGCGTAGGGTAAGGACGCGTCAGTAAAAGGAAAGGAGTCCCGCCATGTTTGGTCTGGGATACCAAGAGCTGCTGTTGATCCTGGTCATCGTGCTGATTCTCTTCGGGGCCCAGCGCTTGCCCGATCTCGCCCGTTCACTCGGCTCCAGCGTGAAGGAGTTCAAGAAGGGCGTGAACGAGCTCAGCAAGGACGAGGCGCCCGCCAACAAGGACGAAGAGAAGAAGGCCTGATCGTCCCCTCCCCGTAATCCTTCAGTCCGCCGGATGCCCGCCGATCGCTACGCCGTCGGAATAGACCTCGGCGGGAGCAAGCTACGCGGCGGGCTCCTCTCCGAGCAGGGCCAGCTCGTCGCGCGCGTCGAGACCCAGACCGAGGCCTGGAAGGGCACCGCGAGCGTGCTCGCCAACCTCAAGCGCATGATTGCGGAGCTGCTGGACTCGACCGACCGCTCGCGCGTGACCGGGATCGGCATCGCCGCCGCGGGGCAGATCCACCCGAAGACCCACGCCGTCGTCTTCGCGCCCAACCTCCACTGGACCGACGTGCCGCTGCGCGACGAGATCGAGTCGAACCTGTCCCTCCCGACCTACGTGGAGAACGACGTGCGCGCCGCCGCGTGGGGCGAGTATCGATTCGGCGTCGGGCGCGGGGCGCGGAGCCTGATCGCCGTCTTCGTCGGCACCGGTGTCGGCTCGGGCGCGGTGATGGACGGCCTGCTCCTGAGCGGCCACAACAACGCCGCGGGCGAGATCGGCCATACGCAGATCGTGGTGGACGGGCTCCCGTGCCCCTGCGGCCAGCGCGGCTGCGTGGAGACCTACGCCTCCGGCAGCGGCTTCATCCGGCGCCTGCAGGCCGCGCTCGACCAGGGCACCAAGACCGTGCTCGCCGAGGAGACCGGGCGCGACCCGCGCCGGCTGACCGCCGCGCTGGTGGCGCGCGCGGCCGCGGCGGGCGATACCTTCGCCGCCATGGTATGGGACGAGGCGCTCCGCTATCTGGGCGCGGCCCTCGCCAACTACGTGACCGTTCTCAACCCCGAGCTGCTCGTCCTGGGCGGCGGCATCATGACCACGGTGCCGACCCTGGCCGAGTCGCTCACCGAGCGCATCCGCGCGCATGCCACGATGATGTCACGCGAGGTCCGGGTGGCGCGCGCCGGGCTGGGGGACTCCGCCGGCATCTTCGGCGCCGCCGATCGCGTGTGGCGGCAGGCGTGAGCCGGCTCACCGCGCTCGGCCAGCGCTGGATCGCGCGCTCGGGCTTCGCCTTCGATCTGGGCGTGTCGATCGTCCTGGCGCTGGTGACCCTCGCCTCCCGCTGGCCGTACCGCGCGCGCATGCTCTACAACTGGGACGCGGTGCAATTCGCGCTGGCGCTGCGCGAGTTCGATATCGCCAAGCATCAGCCGCATCCACCGGGCTACGTGCTGTACGTGGGACTGGGGCGGCTGGTGAACGCGACCGTCGCCGATCCCAACCTGGCCTACGTGACCCTGGCCATGATCTTCAGCGCCGCGACGACGGTCACGGTGTACTGGCTCGCGCGCGCCCTCTACGACCGCACCACCGCGGGCGCGGCGGCGGCGCTCCTCGCGGTGAGCCCACTCTTCTGGTTCTACGGCTCGGTGGGCCTCACCTACGCGGGCGAGGCCTTCGGGGCGACCCTGATGGCGCTGCTCGCGTGGCGCGCGCTCCACGGCAGCGTGGCGCATCTCTACCTCGGCGCCGTCTGCCTCGGGCTCGCGGGCGGCCTCCGCCAGTCGGTGCTCCTCATGCTGTTCCCGCTCTGGGCGGTGTCCGCCGCGCTGGGCATCCGCGAGGTCAAGCGCCTGGTGGCGGCGGCCGCGCTGCTCACCGCCGCCGTGCTCGCCTGGTTCCTGCCGCTGGTCTGGCTGGCCGGGGGCTGGCGCACCTATCTCCACGCCTCCGGCGAGCTCTACGGCAGCACCGTGCTGCCGACCTCGGTGCTCGGCGGCGACCTCGACACCACATTCCGGCAGGCGCGCTACATGCTCGAGTCGGTGCTGGTGGGCCTGGGCCCCTTGGCTCTCGCGATCGTGGTCCTGCCGTTCTACGCGCGGCGTCGTGGCTGGGGCGCGCGGGAGTGGTTCCTCGTGGGCTGGATGGCGCCGCCCTTCGCCTTCTACACGCTGGTGCACTTCGGCCAGGCCGGCTACGTGCTGACCTGTCTGCCCGCACTGGTGATCCTCCTCTCCCGCGCCATGGTGGACCTGGTCGCGGCGGGCTCCGAGCGCCTCCGCCGGCCGCACTGGCGCTGGGCCCTCACCGCCGCCGCCCTCATCCCGCTGCTCCTCGTCAACACCGGGTTCTTCGTGAACGCGCGTCTGGAGCCGCGCGAGTTTGACCGGCGCGAGGGCGAGGCCTGGCTGTGGCGCGCGCGTGACGAGGCGCACGACTGGATCCTCTCGCGCACGGCCTCCGCGCTGCGGGAGCACGAGGCGGTGCTCCGCGCCTACGTACAGACCATCCGCGCCGTCTACGACCCGTCCGACACCGCGCTCCTCACCGAGCGGGGCAACCCGCGCTCGTACCCGTGGCTGCGGCACGCGATGTTCTACATGCCGGAGTATGCGATCTACCAGCTCTACCTGCGCGCCGACCCGCCCGGCTTCTACGCCCCCCAGTCGGCGGCGACCATGGTGCTCACGCCGGGCACCGCCATCACGGTGCCCCGGCGCGTGCGCCAGCTCGTCTGGTTCGTGGACCACTGGGATCCCGCACTGCCGCGCCCGAAGGGGTTACTCGAGATCGAGCTCCCGTACGGACGCTTCCTCTACGTGCTGCCGTTGGGCAAGACGCCCGTCGAGCACGCCGGCTACACGTTCGCCCGCGCCGCGCGGTGAGGGGACTGCTCCCCGCCGGGGCCTTTCTCCTGGGCCTCGGCGTGTTCCTGCTGGGCGAGCATCAGCTCGCCGGCGTGGCCGGCTTTCCCCTGGACGATTCCTGGATTCACTTCCAGTTCGCGCGCAATCTCGCCGAGGGCCACGGCTTCTCCTACAACCCCGGCGTGCCGGTGGCGGGCTCGACCGCGCCCTTGTGGACGCTGACCCTCGGGGCGCTCTTTGCGGTGACGGGCAGCCATCCGCTGCTCGCCAAGCTGCTCGGGGCCGCCGCCTCGCTGGGCGCCGCGCTCCTCACCGGGCGTCTGGCGCGATCCTGGTCGGGCGACCCCGCCGCCGCCCTCCTCGCCGCCTCGCTCGCCGCGCTCTCGGCGCCCTTGCTCTGGGGCGCGCTGTCCGGCATGGAGGTATCGCTGGCGGCGCTCCTCGTGGCCGCGGGCCTGCTCGCGCACACGCGCGGCCGCGAGCTGGCCGCAGCGGTGCTGCTCGCGCTGGCCGTGCTCGCTCGGCCGGAGGCGATCCTCGTCCTCGGCCTCACCTGGGCGGCAGGCCCGCTTGCGCCCGGCCGCACGGCGCGCTACGCGCTCGCCGGCGTGGTCATCATCGGGCCCTGGGTCGCCTTCAATCTCGTCACGGGCGGCACCCCGCTGCCCGCTACCGCGGCGGCGAAGATCGAGGGTGGCCTCGCCGGCTTCCTCGCCGGTGCACGCGAGCCGGCGGCCCGGATCTTCTTCGCGCGCCCGTGGGACTTCTCGAAAGAGTGGGCCCGCTGGCTGTGGGACGTGAACGGGCTGCTTCCGTTCCTCATCGTGATAGGGCTCGGTCTCCTCTGGTCGCGCGGGGGGCGCCGGCTCGGCCTGCCCGCGACGGCGCTGCTCCTCCAGCCTCTCGCGATGGCGCTGCTCGCGCCCTATCGGGGCCCCGCCTTCCAGGAGGGGCGCTACGTGATACACCTCATCCCGCTGGCCTTCGCGACGGCGATGCTGCCCGTGGCGGCGCTCGGCCGCGCGCGCGAGATCGCCGGCCTGGCGCACCTTCGCCGCCTCCTTGCGGCGGGCCTCGCGGCGGCCGCGCTGGTGTCCCTCTGGCCCGCGGCCACGCGCTACGGCTGGGCGGTACAGAACATCGAGGCCATGCAGGTGCGTTTGGCTCGGTGGGTGAACGCGCACGCGCCCCTCGACGCGAGGCTCGCGCTCAACGACGTCGGCGCCATCGGCTACCTCTCGCAGCGCCCGGTCATCGATGTCATGGGCCTGGTGACGCCGGCGATCCTGCCCTACAAGAAGGAAGGGGAGGACGGCGTGTTGCGCTATCTCGAGCGCGCCTGCCCGGACTACCTGATCGTGTTCCCCGCGTGGTTCCCGCGCCTGACCGCCATGGGCGATCGCTTCACGCCGGTCGAGCGGGTGCGGCTGACCCGCAACACGGTGGCGGGCGCCGAGGAGATGGTGGTCTACGAGACCGTGTGGAGCCGGGCCCACCCCGGCGCCCGCCCGTGCCCTCGATGACCCCCCGTCCTCGCGGCAAAGGGCCCGTCCGTGTTACCTTTGAGGGCCATGACGCCGGGAAATCGGGCATGAAGCGGCTCACCAGCACCACCGCGCTCGCGCTCCTGGGGGCGCTCGCGGCCGGAGAGGCCTCCGCCCAGACCTACCGGTGGACGGACGAGCGGGGGCAAGTCAACTACAGCCAGGGGATCGACAGCATTCCCGAGCGCTTCCGGCCCACCGCGCAGTACTTGAGCTCGCCGCCCGTGGCCCCCGTGCCCGCGGTCACCGTGCCCGGCGCCCGGCCCCCCACACCGACAGCGGTCGGCGCGGCGCAGATCCGATTCGTTCCAGGGCAGCCCATCGTCGTGAACGCGCGCATCAACGAGACGGGGAGCGTGCGGCTGCTCCTCGACACCGGCGCGTCCGTCACCACGATCAGCCCGCGCGTGCTCGCCCAGCTGGGCGTCTCCAGCCGCGAAGCGCTCCGGGGCTCCATCCGCGGCGTCACCGGCACCGCCAGCGCGCTCTTCGTGATGGTCAACTCCATCGACGTCAACGGCGCCAAGGCGGGCCCCATCCGCGTGGTCTCCCACGACGTGGAGCTGGGCCAGGGTGAGGGGCTGCTCGGCCGCGACTATCTCGACCGCTTCATCGTCAACATCGACAACCAGCTCGGCATCCTCACGCTCACGCCGCGGTAGCCGGCCGCGGCGGAAGGGCTCGCATGGATTACAAGGACACGCTCAACCTTCCGAAGACGTCTTTTCCCATGAAGGCCAATCTCTCCACGCTCGAGCCCGAGCTGCTCGCGCGCTGGAAGAGCATGGACATCTATGGAAGGATCCGGAAGGCCGCCGCCGCCCGCCCGCTGTGGATCTTTCACGACGGACCGCCCTACGCGAACGGGCACATCCACATGGGGACGGCGCTGAACAAGATCCTCAAGGATCTCGCGGTGAAGGCCCACAGCATGCTGGGCTACAACGCCATGTTCGTCCCCGGTTGGGACTGCCACGGGTTGCCCATCGAGCACGGCGTGGACAAGGCGCTGGGCCTCGACGACGCCTCGGGCGTGGACGTGCGCAAGGCCATGGACCCGGTGGAGAAGATCCGCCGTTGCCGCGAGTACGCGCTTGAATTCCTCGACATTCAACGGGAGGAATTCAAGCGCCTGGGCGTGTTCGCGGACTGGGACAATCGCTACGCGACGCTCGATCCCGAGTACGAGGCGGTGATCGTCCGCGAGTTCGGGCGCTTCGTGGGGCAGGGCGCCGTCTACAAGGGCCTCAAGCCCGTGCACTGGTGCATGCACTGCAAGACCGCGCTCGCCCAGGCCGAGGTGGAGTACGAGGACGAGACGTCGACCACGGTGTACGTGAAGTTCCCAGTGGCCGCCCCCAGCCGGGGGCTCGCGGAGGCGCTGGGCGGCCGGAAGTCGTCCTTCGTCATCTGGACCACGACGCCCTGGACGCTGCCCGCCAATCTCGCCCTCGCCGTGCACCCCACCGAGACCTACACCGCGCTCGAGGTCGACGGCGAGTGGCTCATCGTCGCGCGCCCGCTGGCCGTGGCGGTGGCCAACCTGGCCGGCGTGGCTGGGCGGGCCCGCGGCACCAGTCTCGCGCTGCCGGGCGCGGCGCTGGTGGGCACGCAGGCCCGCCATCCGTGGATCGCGCGCGATTCCGTGGTGATCGGCGAGGACTTCGTGGCGATGGACGCGGGGACGGGGCTGGTCCACATCGCGCCCGGCCACGGTGAGGAGGACTACGAGGCGGGTCGACGGGCGGGACTCAAGATCTACAACCCGGTGGACGACGACGGGAAGTTCACCGCCGAGGTGGAGCACTTCGCCGGCCAGACGGTGTGGGAGGCGAACCCCAGGATCATCGACCTACTTCGCGAGCGCGGGGCATTGCTCGCCGAGATGCCGGTGAGCCATACCTATCCGCATTGCTGGCGCTGCAAGAACCCCACGCTGTTCCGCGCCACCGAGCAGTGGTTCCTCTCGCTGGACAAGACGGGGCTACGCCAGAAGGCGCTGGACGCCATCCGCAACGACGTCCGGTGGATCCCCGAGTGGGGGGAGTCGCGCATCTACAACATGGTGGCCCACCGGCCCGACTGGGTGCTCTCGCGCCAGCGTGTGTGGGGCGTGCCGATCGTCGCCTTCTACTGCAAGAAGTGCGGCGAGCTCCTCTTGGAAGAGCGCGTCGCCGAGCACGTGGCAGGGATCTTCCGCGCCGGACGCGGCATCGAGG
The DNA here is from genome assembly GCA_035764725.1 of Candidatus Methylomirabilota bacterium. Classification (NCBI taxonomy): domain Bacteria; phylum Methylomirabilota (SeqCode); species Candidatus Methylomirabilota bacterium. The sequence goes on from DASTYT010000099.1 coordinate 68,415, forward strand.
AGTGGTATCTGCGCTCCGAGCGCGAGCTGTTGCCGCCGGGCACTCGCTGCGCCTCCTGCGGCGGCGACGACTTCCGGCGCGAGACGGACATCCTGGATGTGTGGGTGGACTCGGGCTGCAGCCACGCCGCCGTGCTGGAGGCGCGCCCGGACCTCCGCTGGCCCGCCGATCTCTACCTCGAGGGCTCCGACCAGCACCGCGGCTGGTTCCACTCCTCGCTGCTGGAGGCGATCGGGACGCGTGGAGCGCCGCCCTACCGGACCGTGCTCACCCACGGTTTCCTCGTGGACGGCGAGGGCCGCAAGATGTCGAAGTCCCTCGGCAACTACCTCACGCAGGAGGAAGTCCTGCCCAAGTACGGCGCCGAGGTGATCCGTCTCTGGGTGGCCGCCGAGGACTACACCGAGGACATCCGCCTCTCCGAGGAGATCCTGCGCCATCTCGCCGACGCCTACCGGCGCATCCGCAACACCTGGCGCTTCCTCCTCGGCACCCTCGCGGACTTCGATCCCGACCGTGACCGGGTGTCCTACGATCAGATGGACGAGCTGGACCGCTGGGCGCTGCTGCGGCTGGGGGAGCTGATCACGCGGGTCCGGCGCGCCTACGAGGAGTACCAGTTCCACGTGGTGTTCCACGCCACGCACAACTTCTGCGCGGTGGACCTCTCGGCGCTCTACCTCGACATCATCAAGGACCGCCTTTACGCCTCCGCGCCGAACGATCCGCGCCGGCGCGCCGCGCAGACCGTCTGCTTCGAGATGCTGACCGCCCTCGCGCGTCTCCTCGCCCCCGTGCTGACCTTCACCGCCGAGGAGGTCTGGGGGCACATTCCCGGGGCGGGGAAGCCCGACAGCGTGCACGTCACGACGTTCCCCGAGGAGCGCGGCGAGTGGGCCAACGAGCGGCTGGCCGCCGAGTGGGACCGCTTGCTCGAGGTGCGGGGCGAGGTGTCGCGGGCGCTGGAGGCCGCGCGCAAGGCCGGCAAGATCGGCAAGGGGATCGATGCCCTCGTGTTCGTGACGAACGCGCCGGAGGAGCAGTGGCGCCCGCTCCTCACCGCCAAGGGCGAGACGCTGCTCGCCACGCTCTTCAACGTGTCCGGCGTACGCCTCGCCGGCGCCCCGCCCGCCGGCCAGGCCACCGCCTTCGAGAGCGCGGAGATCCCCGGCCTCGCGCTCGCGGTGGTGCCCGCGAAGGCGCTGGGCTGGAAGAAGTGCGAGCGCTGCTGGCTCTGGACGGCCCGCGTCGGCGAGGATGCCGACCACCCCACGCTGTGCGAGCGCTGCGCGCCGGTGGTTCGAAGCCTGCGATAGATGCGGTCGATCTCCCTCCTGGCCGCGGCGATCCTCGTCGCCGACCAGATCACGAAGTGGTGGGCGCTGCACGGCCTCCGCTTCGGCGAGGCGGTGCCGGTGATCCCGGGCGTCTTCTCCCTCACGCTCGTCATGAATCCCGGCCTTGCCTTCGGCATGCTCGGCGGGGTGCCTGAGGGCTTCCGCTGGATGGTGGGGCTCCTGTCCATCGGGGCGGTGGTGCTCCTCGCCGTGATCGCCGCGCGGCTCCTACCCACCGGCGGGGCGTGGACACGCCTCGCGCTCGGCCTGATCTTCGGGGGCGCCGCCGGCAACCTGATCGACCGGCTCCGCTTCGGTGCCGTGGTCGACTACCTCGACTTCTACTGGGGTGCCTACCACTGGCCGGCCTTCAACGTGGCGGACTCCGCCATCACCGTCGGCGTGACCATTCTCGCCTTCCGGATGCTGGTGGACTCGCCCAAGGCCGGATGAGGCTGGACGCCACCGTCGCGCCCGATGAGGCCGGGACGCGGCTCGACCGCTGGCTCGCCGCGCGCCTGCCCGACATCTCCCGCACGCGCCTCAAGGGCTTGGTGGACGCGGGGCGGGTGCGGGTGGACGGCCGCGCCGCCAAGGCCGCGCTCCGGCTTCGCGCCGGCGCCCGGGTGGAGGCGGACGTGCCGCCGCCTCCGCCGGAGACGCTCGCGCCCGAGCCGGTTGTCCTGCGCGTGGTCTTCGAGGACGCCGACGTGCTCGTCGTGGACAAGCCGGCCGGCATGGTCACGCATCCCGGAGCGGGACGCATGACGGGCACGCTCGCCGCCGCCGCGCTCCATCACGCGCCCGCCATCGCCGGCGTGGGCGGGCCGCGTCGCCCCGGCATCGTGCACCGCCTCGACAAGGGCACCTCCGGCCTGATCGTGCTCGCCAAGACGCCGGCGGCCTACGATTCGCTCACCGCGCAGCTCGCCCGTCGCACGGTGAGCCGCCGCTATCTGGCTGTCGCCGATGGCCGTTTGCCCCGCGCTGAGGGCACGATCGACGCCCCGATCGGCCGCGATCCCCGCTCGCGCGTCCGCATGGCGGTCACCGCGGCCGGCAAGGGGCGGCGCGCGCTCACGCGGTACCGCGTGCTCGAGCGCTTCGCCGACGCCACACTGGTGGAGTGCCGGCTCGAGACGGGGCGGACGCATCAGATCCGCGTCCATCTGGCCTCGCTCGGCCATCCACTGCTGGGCGACGATACCTACGGGCGCCGCCGCACGGGCGCGGCCGACCCCGTCCGCGCGGCCCTCGTCGCCGGGCTCGAGGGTGTAGCGCTGCACGCCGTCGGCCTCGCCTTCCTGCATCCGGTCACGGGCGAGCGGATCGATCTCACTGCCGAGATCCCGACGCGGCTCGACCGTCTTTTGGCGCATCTGCGCGCGACGGCAGGCGCGGAGCGCAGGCGGCGCCCGCGGCGGTAGCGTCTCCTCCCCGCCCGAAAAGTGCGGGACCGTGTCGCTTCTTCGCACCTGCGTCGCGGGTCCCCGACACCTAAATAGTCGAAAAATCTGAGGGTGGCGTCTGCCGTCACCCTTGGCAAGCCCCGTGCTACGATCAAACGCGTATGCGATCCGGCCCTGCGTCCGCCTTGACCGTGATCATCCTGGCCGCGGGCGACTCGAAGCGCATGAAGTCCAGCCGGCCCAAGGTCCTGCATCCCCTCTGCGGCCGTCCCCTCATTCACTATCCCGTTGCGGTGGCCCGCGCCCTCGGCGGCACGGTGGTCCTCGTGGTCGGGCGCGGGTCCGACGACGTCCGGGCGGCGGTCGGCGAGGCGTCCGATCTGCTCTTCGTCGAGCAGAAGGAGCGGCGCGGGACGGGCCACGCGGTGCTTCAGACGAAGCCCGTGTGCCGGGACGCGACCGGGACCATCCTCGTCATCCCCGGCGATCAGCCGCTGATGTCGGAGGCGATGCTGCGCGGGCTCGTCGAGCACCACGTGGCCGCCGGCGCCGCCGCCACGCTCCTCACCGCCTGCGTGGACGATCCCACCGGCTACGGCCGCGTGGTCCGCGAGCAGGGGCAGCCGACCGCGATCGTCGAGCATCGCGACGCCACGGCCGCCCAGCGCGAGATCCACGAGATCGGCACCAGCGTGTACTGCTTCGACGCCGCTACGTTCTGGCCCGCGCTGGATCAGGTGACGCCGCAGAACGAGCAGGGCGAGTACTACCTCACCGACGTCGTCGGCATCCTGCGGCGCGAGGGCCGACGGCTCGAGGCGGTGGTGGCCCAGGATCCGCGCGAGTGCCTCGGCATCAACGACCGGAAGCAGCTCGCCGAGCTCGCGTCCATCTACCGGAGACGCATCCTCGATCGCCTCATGGCCGCCGGCGTCTCGGTGCTGGATCCCGCGTCGACCTATGTGGACGACACCGTGGTTATCGGCCCCGACACCGTGCTCTACCCGGGCGTGGTGCTGGAGGGCGTGACCACGATCGGCGCCGAGTGCGTGATCGGCACGGGCTCGCAGGTCTCCGGGAGCCGGCTGGGCGACCGTGTGCTGCTCAAGCCCTACTGCGTGCTCGCGGAGTCCTCGGTGGAGGAGGGCGCGCAGCTCGGCCCCTTCTGCAACCTGCGCCCGCTCTCGCAGGTGGGCGCCGGCGCCAAGATCGGCAACTTCGTCGAGCTCAAGAAGTCCAAGATCGGCCGCGGCGCCAAGGTGCCGCACCTCTCCTACGTGGGTGACGCCCAGGTCGGCGAGGGCGCGAATCTCGGCGCGGGCACCATCACCTGCAACTACGACGGTGTCCACAAGCACGAGACGGTGATCGGCGCCGACGCCTTCATCGGCACCAACTCGAGCCTGGTCGCCCCGGTGACCATCGGTGAGGGCGCCTACGTGGCCGCGGGCTCCGTCATCACCAAGAGCGTGCCGCCGGGCGCGCTCGCCGTCGCGCGCGGACGCCAGGAGACGCGCGAGGGCTGGGCGGCGCGCAAGAGGGCGGCAAAAAAGTCCGGACACAAGGAGTGAGCGTATGTGCGGCATCGTCGGCTACATCGGCGACAAGAGCGCGGCCGAGATCATCCTCGAGGGCCTAAAGAAGCTGGAGTACCGCGGCTACGACTCCGCCGGCGTGGCCGTGCTGGGGGCGGAGGGGCTGCAGGTGCGGCGCGCCGCCGGCCGGCTGAAGGGCCTCGAGGGCCTGGTGCGCGAGCGCCCGGTGGCGGGCTCCATTGGTGTCGGGCACACCCGGTGGGCCACGCATGGCCGCCCCACCGACGAGAACGCGCACCCGCACACCGACGGCTCCGGCAATCTCGTGGTCGTGCACAACGGGATCATCGAGAACTACCTGCCCATCAAGCAGCGGCTGCTCGCCGAGGGGCACGTCTTCACGTCGGAGACGGACACCGAGGTCATCGCGCATCTGATCGAGCGCCACCTCCAGGACACCCCGCGGCTCGACGAGGCCACGCGGCGGGCACTGCGCGAGCTCCGCGGCTCCTACGCGATCGTGGTGCTCGCGAAGAGCGCGCCGGACCGACTCGTCGCCGCCAAGCACGGCGCGGGCAGCGTGGTGGTGGGGCTCGGCGCGGGGGAGACCTTCCTGGCCTCCGATATCCCCGCCCTCCTCGCCCACACGCGCGACATGGTCATCCTGGAGGACGAGGACGTGGCGGTGGTCACGCGCCACGGGGTGGACGTCACCAAGCTCGACGGGGCGCCGGCCGAGCGCACGCCCACGCGCATCCTCTGGGATCCCATCCTCGCCGAGAAGGGCGGCTACCGCCACTTCATGTTGAAGGAGATCTACGAGCAGCCGCGCGCCGCCGCGGACACTCTGCGCGGCCGGGTGTCGCCGGAGAGCGGCACCGTGGTCCTCCCGGACATCAACCTCGATCCTGAAGTAACAAGCGGTCTATCCCGAATCGTCCTCCTCGCCTGCGGCACCTCGTATCACGCGGCCATCGTGGGGCGCTTCCTCATGGAGCGCATCAGCGGGCTGCCCGCCGAGGTCGACGTGGCCTCGGAGTGGCGCTATCGCGACGCGCCGGTGGGCCCCGACACGCTGGTCATCGCGATGTCGCAGTCCGGCGAGACCGCCGACACCCTCGGCGCGGTCAAGGTGGCGCGGGCCAAGGGCGCGCCCATCGTGGGCATCACCAACGTGATCGGCTCCGCGCTCGCGCGCGAGTCCACGGGCGTCGTCTACACGCCGGCCGGGCCCGAGATCGGCGTGGCATCGTCGAAGACGTTCACCGCCACCATCATGGCCGCCTACCTCCTCGCCCTGTGGCTCGGGCGCCGGCGCGAGACGCTCACCGCGGACGAGGGCCGCAAGCACGTGCAGGGACTGCTCGAGCTGCCGCGCCTCATCGAGAAGACGCTCGAGCTCGACGCCCCGGTGGCCGCGCTCGCCCGCGAGCTGGCGCGCTACAAGGACTTCCTCTTCCTCGGCCGCGGCATCCACTATCCGATCGCGCTCGAGGGCGCGCTCAAGCTCAAGGAGCTGTCGTACCTGCACGCCGAGGGCTATCCCGCCGGCGAGATGAAGCACGGCCCCATCGCGCTCATCGACGAAGGGCTCCCGGTGGTGGCGCTGATCCCCAAGGACGCGACCTACGACCGGATGATGGGCAATGTCGAGGAGGTGCGCGCCCGCGACGGCCGCGTGATCGCGCTCGCCCACGAGGGCGACCGCGAGGCCAAGGCCAAGGCGGACTGGGTGATCCCCGTGCCCGCGGCGGAGGAGCTCCTCTCGCCCATCCTCATGGCCATCCCGCTTCAGCTCCTCGCCTATCACGTGGCGGTGCGGCTGGGGCGCGACGTCGATCAGCCGCGCAATCTCGCCAAGTCGGTGACGGTGGAATAGCGCGCGGCGCGGCCGCGCGAGGAGTGCGGTGCTAGTCCGCCCGGCCACGCTCGATGACACGCGCGGCATCGCCACCGTCCACGTCCGCGGCTGGCGGGCGGCCTATGGCGGCATCCTGCCCCGCGATTTTCTCGACAAGCTCTCCGTGGACGAACGGGAGGCGCGCTGGCGCCGGAACCTTGGCGAGACCACCGCGCTGACCTTCGTGGCGGAAGAGGCAGGCGCGGTGATCGGCTGGGCCAGCGTCGGTGGGTGCCGGGACGAGGACGCGATTCCCGAGCTCGGCGAGCTCTGGGCGATCTACGTGGAGCCCGGGCGCTGGCGGAGTGGCGTGGGACGCGCGCTCTGGGACTGGGGAAGAGGGCGGCTCGTGGAGCGCGGCGCCCGGGAGGTCGTCGTGTGGGTGCTCGAGGCCAATCACCCCG
>DASTYT010000100.1 GCA_035764725.1 Candidatus Methylomirabilota bacterium
TTTCCGCAGCGCTCGAGGTGTGACGCCAGCGGAGCAAGTAGACGCGCGCAGTCGACGCACGGCCGGCCCCATCGTCTAGTGGTCTAGGACACGGCCCTCTCAAGGCTGAAACACGGGTTCGAACCCCGTTGGGGCCACCACACCTTTTGCACACGCGCCGACGACGCCGGTGACCACCGGCGACACCGTGCCCGGCCCCTCGAAGGTGTAGAACCCGTCGCCGGGCGAGAATACCAAGCGCCCCGCTAGGAGCGCGCGGAGGGCGCGGCGCGCCTCGGATGGCTCCTGCCGCAACATCCCCTGCCAATCGGCGAGGATCTCGCGCATCAGGTCAAGGACGTGCGCCACGTCGCTAGGCTCGCGCCGCCGCGCCGCCTGGCGCTCCAGCGCGGCCAACTCCGCGCGCAGGGAGCCCGGGCGGCGCTCGCGCTCATGAAGAGCGGCCACGAGGGCGGGGAGATCCCACCGGCGGCGACCGCGCCGCGCGCCGCGCCAGTTCGGCGTCCAGCCGCGCCAACTCCGCACGCAGCGCGGCCCCTTGCGCCTCGTGACCGTTCGGCTCCGGGCGCGCCATGGCCTTGTAGAACGCCGTCTCTAGGACCTCCACCCGGAGGACGTCACGCTCGACGGCCGCGAGCACCGCCGCATCGGCGTCGTCGAGTCGGACCTCAAGCCTGTTCGCGCACACCGCATCCTCCCGCAGGTGGCGCGTCATGGAGCCGTAGAACGGGGATCTGTCGCCGGTGGCCGCGGGGGCCGTGGGCCCGCTTGAGCACCGCCATGGAGCCGTTGCACCGGGAACACGCCCCGAAGCCTGTCAGCAGATACGGCGACCCGACGCCGTTCGCCGGGCGGCCGAACGCGCGGCCCCAGGTGCGCTCGCGGTAGACCGCTGCTGCGGCCTGAATGCGTGTGCGCGTGGCCTGCCAGAATGGGGCGTCGACGATCGCCAGCTCGGGCAGCGTGACGCGCACGATATCGCTCGCCGCCTGTTCGCGCCGCGTCCGCGTGACGTGATGGGCGGCATCAGCGCGCTACTAGCTTCGCCGAGCGCGCTCAAGGCGAGAGCGTTCCCGGGGCCAGCCCGTGATACAGCAAAGCGAACTTCACCATCACGCGGCAACAAGCGATCGGTGAAGAGGGGAGGGGAGCGCGATGCGGCTGTACATCGTGGCAGAACAAACGGAGCCGATTGACGTCCAACTGCTCGCGGACTCGCGGCCGGTCGATCTGACAGGCGCGACCACGACTCGTTCTGCGCGATAGGGCGGGGACGGCGGTCGACACGAGCAGCGGGGCCATCACGATCTTGGACGCCCCGGCCGGGAAGGTGCGATATAGCCCGCCGCCCGCGCTCTTCGATGCGAGCCGCGGTCCCTACCTAGCGCGGTGGCGCGTCGTGGATGCGGCGACGCGCGTGAGCTTTTGGCCACCCCGGGAGGCGGCCCACTGGTTCGTCGGTCGCTAGGACGCTACGAGCTACGCATCGGAGGTGATTTCGTGCGTCACGTTATCAACCACAACGAGGCAGTCCAAGTAAGTAAGCGAAGGCTCTGTAGGGTATTTGTCCCGCCCGAACGCTTTCCAGCTCTCCGTGTACAGAGCATCAGCTTCAGCTCGGGAGTTCCAGAGATAGATTCCGCCGACCGAGTTCCCATCTTTCGATAGATACTTCGGCACTGTGCTTAGGAAGATCCTTTGTGCCCCGTCCCGCGTGATGGGCGTCGGCAACTCGTACGTGAGACTGTGAGAGACGCCTAACGCCAGCTTCAGCGGCGGCGCCGAGCAACGCGAGGCGCTGACCGTTGAAAGCTGCAGTTAGACGTCACGCCGTTCATCCCCCGCCTTTAGCAGACCCGCTTGACGGAGTACTGCGGCGTGATCCCAGTAGATGCGCTCAGACGCGAGCTTGTCGCCGCGAAACTGTACGACTACCACCACGTCTATCGCGATCTTCTTCGCCGTCGGCGGTACATTCGGCAACAGCCATGGCATCGGCTTACTGTGGGTAAACGTGAGGCGGAGTTCATCCACGAGTTGTCCTGGTCCGACGACACGGTTCACGGCCGTCATCTGTAGGTCCTCAGGCCATGAAGGAATGAAGTCATCGCGATAGAAAGCCCGCAAAGCATCCTTACCACGGCCCCCGGTGTTCACCGGCATATGGTTGACGTAGGCATCTTCGACCATCGTGGCGAGGGTCGCCTCGACGTCCTTGCTCTCGAACTCCCCTTTGATGTGCTCCGCCCACAAGTGCTCAAGCTGTTGCGGTGAGAGAGTTGCATTAACCGCTTCTTGGCGCTTCATTTTCCAGCCCCTTCCCTGAGGTATGCGGACCCAACGGTTATCGTCTCGTTCTGCGTCTTGCTTCTGACGGCTAAGTAGAAGTATCTGGGTTAGCAACGCGGGGGTTGCGAGAGCGGGCTCGGATAGCATGCCTGGCCACCCTCCTCGGACGGAGAATACTCCATTCGACCGGTCTTTGGCCGCCGTGCCCGGGGGGCGGGAGCGGCAATACACGGACCCGTGTAGCGAGCCAGGGCGTGCGAGATGCGGGCGGGCGCGGTCACAGGCCAGGAGGTCGTGCGCCGCCTGTGCCCGGATACGGCTTCGGCTCACCATCGAGAGGGCCACGCGCGCCCGCCGCCGCCGCGGTAGATTTACGAGGCAGGCTAGGTTTGCGCTATCCTCTTAACGTCATGCATATCCGGTTTCCATCGAGGCGCGAACTCAAGGCGATGACGCCTGAGCAGCGCGAGGAGTTGGCGAATCGGATCGCGGATAGCGCGTACGTGCGCGGCAAGTACATTCGGCACTACGCGGAAGGGATCGGGAAGGCTGGCGAGGTGCTCTCGCCGGTGTGGGAATTGATCGCGTGGCGGCGCTTCCCGTGATGGCCGCTGTTGCTCCTCATCGCGATCTTCATGGGGCTCTGCCTCTATCTCTTCCTCCGCAAGGCGTAGGGCGAGACAGGCGAGCCACCGCGGTCTCATCACGGCGAAGTATCACTGTGACGCGTGCGAGCAGCCCTTCGTGTTGGTGCGACAGGCCGTCAACTAATCTACTTCTCCGCTTTCTCCGCGGCGGCCAACGCGCGGTCAATGGCGCGAACCGCACCGGGCGCGGCGTCGAGAGCGAGCGCACGCAGCAGCAACCCTTCGGCCCTCGAACCCCGGAAGAGGTAGCGCCCTCGGCTGGCCGGTCTCACTTCCGGGGCGACGACGAGACACCGGGTCAGCGGCGTGCCCTTCACCGCCGACTTCAACAGCGCGAGGTAATCGTCCTCGCTCAGCTCGACCTGGAAGGGCGGCATCATGGGCTGGATCGGCGGCGCCGCTCGGCTTCCAAGAGGCTCGCGCAGCCGAGATGCAACCGGATCGTGCGCCCATCGCGCGACTCGAACTCGTATTCGACTTGCGAGCGGCTAATGGCCTCTCCGCACCCGTCACAGGGCTTCTCGCTCCCGAAGCCCGCCCACATGCGCGCGGGCGGCTCGAGCGGCAGTCGACCATCCTCGACCTTCGCGCGAATCTTGCCGGGCGCGTCAGGGGAGAACGGCATGGCATAGGCATAATGGGTATCAAGAATAACGAGCGCCAGCCGCTACAGGTGCGTGTCGATCGATGATCGCCTGGCCCTCCCGCAAGCCGAGCTGGAATTTTGGCTCGCGCTCCTGACCATCGCGGGCTCGCTGTGGTGAGTGTGGCTCGGACGGAAGTGAACGGGGAGCGCGCAAAGGGCGTCCAATCCCGTTGGGGCCACCAAATTGCTTCTGTTGGTGGTGTCTGTTCCGCGCGTCAGGCGATCGCGCGCTCCAGCCGCCGGGCGACCTCCTGCTTGGGCTGCACGCCCACGATGCGATCAATCTCCCGCCCGCCCTTGAGCACCAACAAGGTGGGGATGCTGCGGAGATCGAAGCGGGCCGCCGTCTGCGGATTCTCGTCCACGTTGAGCTTGGCGACCCGCACGCGGCCCGCCATTTCCTTCGCCAGCTCCTCGATCATCGGCGCGATCATCCGGCATGGGCCGCACCACGGCGCCCACGCGTCCATCAGCACCGGCACAGGCGAGCGCTCGACGTCGGCCGAGAACGTGGCATCCGTCACGGTGAGCGGCCTGATGTCGACCAGCAGGGAGGCCTTGCACTTCCCGCATACAGGTTGAGACCCTTGCTCGAGCTTGTCCAGGGGGACTCGGTTGGTAGTGCCGCATGCGGGACAACCGATCAGCCGTGTCTCAGCCATGTCTTCCCTCCTCCCGCGTATAAGCTACGCGACCCGGCGGGGATTTGCACGGGGGCTCCATGTTCCGGCCGAACCAGCGCGTGACGGTCGACCTGTCCGGACTGATCATCCAGGGAGTCTCGTTCAGTCAGAACATCCAAGAGGCTCGGCACATCCTCCAGCAGCTCTCCACCGATCCCCCCGTCTACAAGGTCGAGCTCCTCTTCAGCTTCAAGGGGGTCAAGCGCGTGGACGTTCCGGAAGAGCGGATCCGGCCGAGCTGAGCGTGACCGTGCACTGAGACGCGAGGGAGCGGATCCTTGATGTTGACATCGACTCGGGCGCCGCGTAACCTCCGCTCGATGGTCCGCCGCGACAGCTCTCGATCAGCCCCCCGGTGGCTGCTGTCGATGATGGTCGCGCTGCTCGTCCTCGGCCATGTCTGCGAGCTACCTGCCTACGCCGGACTTGTGATCTCGCCGCACACCGTCGAGGGTCGCTCGGCCGACGGCCATGGGCACGAGCCCGAGATGTCATGTGATCCCGTGGACGCGGTGTCGAACACGACTCCCGTCCAGGTGATGGGGCCGGTCCTCGAGACCGTTCAGGCGCTTTCAGCCAGCAGCCCGCTGTCGGGCGGGCTGATCACGCCGTCGTCAATCGAGCGCTCCACAAGACTACCAAGTCGACCGCCGTTGTTCGTGTTGTACGCGTCCCTCCTGATCTAGTCTCTCTCTTCTCCGCAATCTCGGTTCGCGCCCTCGGTTCTCGAAATCTGTTCCGGGCTCGACTCTGCCCGGGCGTGAATCTGTCCATCGCACAGGAGGACTTTGTGACTCGAACGCGAGCGTCCGTCGTGGTCGTGATAATGGGGCTAGCGATGTCAGGCACCTGGCTCGCGGGGCTCGCGCTCCGGAGCGCGCAGGCGCAGGGACAGCAGGCGCCGGTCAGCGGGCCGAAGGCCGCCCAACCGGGCCACAAGCATGGGAGCGGCGGCCATGGCGATCACGACCATCCCGCGGTTCCCGCCGCATATACCAATGCGCACATTCCGGTCCACGTGTGGACCGACCCCAAGATGATCGCAAAAGGCAAAGAGATCTTCACCGCCAAGTGCGCCCTCTGCCACGGCGAGACGGGGGACGGCAAGGGGCCCGGCTCAACCAGCCTTCCGCTCAAGCCGGCCGATCTCACCGACGGGAAGATGGTCGCCGAGATGGCGGGGAACTTCTGGGTCTGGCGTGTCAGCGAGGGCGGGTTGGTCGAGCCGTTCAAGTCGAAGGGCTCCACGATGCCGGCGTGGAAGGGAGAGCTGTCGATGAACGACCGCTGGGCCGTGATCGCCTATGCGCACACGCTGTCCGGCCACCGCGGGCCGCACGTCGCCAGCGAGCACCCGGAGCTGGCGCCCAAGCCCAAGTTCGTCACGGGGGAGGGGACAGTGACGGCCGTGGCGCCTCGGAAGCAGCAGGTCGTGCTGGAGCATGGCGAGATCAAGGGCTTCATGGAGGCCATGACGATGGGCTACAAGGTCGATCCCGCTTCGCTCCTCACACGAGTCAAGCCAGGAGACAAGGTTCGCTTCACCATCGACACCGAGGCGCGGGCGATCACGAAGATCGAGACCCTGAAGGACTGAGGGCAAGGTCATGTCGACCCGCCTGACGCGTCGTCGAAGTCAGGTCTTGGTGGCCGTTGCCGCATTGATGCTCTCTGGATGTGCGGGCTATCAACTGGAGCCGCTGGCCTTGAGCCATCCCGCGCATCCCGATGCTCCCGCGGCGCCCGAGCGGACGGCCTCGCAGACCCTCGCCTACACGGGGTCGGACGTTCCAACGGCTCGCCAGATCTCTAGCGTGGCGGCCACCTCGCGGGTCGCGCCAGGGCCACGACCGGCCCAAGGGGAGGCCCCGCAGCGCGTTGTCGGTGAAGGCGAGGTCGTGGCCACAGTTCCCAATGCGGGCCAGATCGTGGTCGAGCATGGCGAGATCAAGGGGTTCATGGAAGCGATGACGATGGGCTATCGGGTGGACCCGCCCTCTCTCCTTGCGGGCTTGGAGGAGGGCGACAAAATTCGGTTCACGCTCGATGTGCAACGCAGAGCTATCGTCGAAATCGAGAAGCTGAAGTAGGAAAGGAGCGATCGGATGGCGGTGCGAGGGACGGTCTGGATGGGCCTTTTGCTCCTTGGTCTCACGGGCTGTGCCTCGGTGAACCTCAGCGCCGGCTTCCCGGAAATCGGCGCGGCGGTGGAGGAACGCTCGGCGACTCGGATCGTGTGGAACCGAGGCAGCGCGGTGGACCAGGAGGCGACCGAGCAAGTGCGGTCCTTGCTGGAGCGGCGGCTGACTGCCGATGACGCGGTGCAGATCGCGATGCTGAACAATCGCGAGCTCCAGGCGATCTACAGCGACCTCGGCTTGGCGCAGGCCGATCTGGTCCAATCGGGGCTGTTCAAGAATCCGGTCCTTGACGCCGCGATCCTGTTCCCTCTTTCGGGGGTCCGGCCTGATCTCCAGCTGAGCGTGGTCGTGAACTTGCTCGACGCGCTCTACGTGCCGCTTCGGAAGCGGGTAGCCGCCGCTCAGTTCGAGGAGGCCAAGCTTCGCGTCACCGGCGCCGTGCTCGACTTCACGGCCGAGGTTCGCCGTGCGTTCTACGTGCACCAGGCGAATGAGCAGATGGTGGAGCTGCGCCGCACGATCGTCCAGGCGCTCACGGCCTCGCTGGACGTGAGCCGACGGCTCCACGCGGCGGGCAACATCTCCGACCTCGACCTGGTTCGCGACCGCGTGCAGGCGGAAGCGTCCAAGGTGATGCTGCGCTCCGCCGAGAGCGATGCGCAGCAGAGCCGCGAGCAACTCAATACGTTGCTAGGCGCCTGGGGCGAGGACACGGCGTGGGAGATCGACGGGCGTATGCCCGACATCCCGGCGGAGCCCCTGCTGGTGAATGGCGTCGAGCACGTAGCCCTGGCGCGTAGCCTTGACCTGTCGCATGCCAGGCAACGGATCATCGTGGCCGGGCAGCAACTGGGCTACAGCCGGGCGAGTGCCCTGATCCCCGACGTGGACCTTGGGGCAAGCGCGGAGAGGGAAGGCGGAGAAGGGTGGAAGGTGGGGCCGGCGATCACGATCCCCCTGCCCCTCTTCGACCAGGGGCAAGCGCGGATCGCCCGGGCGGCGACGGAGCTGCGGCGCGCTCAGCAGGAGTACTACGCCCTAGGAGTGCGGATCCGGTCCACGGCTCGCGCCGTCCAGGAGCGAATCGCCAGTGCGCGGGATCGCGCGCTCTACTACCGGGACATTCTGCTGCCCTTGCGGGAGCGGATCGTCAACGAGGGCCAGCTGCACTACAACGCCATGCAGATCGGGATCTTTCAGTTGCTGCGCGACCGGGAGCAGCAGATCGAGACCGGCGTCGCCTACGTCGAGGCGCTGCGAGACTACTGGCTGGCTCGAGCTGATCTCGCGCAGATTGCCAGTGGTCGTGTGCCGGCGCCGAATGGCGGCCGGGTCGGCGGGAGGGGCGGGCAAATGAAGGTAAACGAGAGAGAAGGGCACTAAAGGGGAGCACGACGTGGCGAACAGACTATCGCGGAGGCAGATCCTCGGGATCGGGGCAGGCTCGGTCGCCGCCGGCGCTGCCTGGACGGAGGCCGGTCACTCGAAGAGCCACAACCAACCGCCGGGAGGGCGGGCGAAGGAGACGGGCGGCCGCGCGTACTGGCAAGAGTCATACAGTGGGGGGCCGCCCAATGTGGCGCCCCTGGCGCCCGGATTGCCAGGAGATCACTACAAGCCGGTCGTGGTCCCGAATGGCGCGGCGCTGCCGTTCAAGATCGTCGGTGGCGTGAAGGTATTTCATCTGGTCGCGGAGGAGGTTGACCATGCGTTCGACTCCGGCCTCCGCGCAAACTGCTGGGGATACAACGGTCGCGTGAACAGCACCGTCATCGAGGCCGTGGAGGGCGAACGGATCCGGATCTACGTGACGAATCGGTTGCCGGTCGCGACCTCGGTCCATTGGCATGGGATCTACCTTCCCAACGGCATGGACGGCGTCGGAGGACTCACGCAGCCGTACGTCAAGGTCGGGGAAACAGTGAAGTACGAATGGACGCTGCGGCAGTATGGGAGCTTCATGTTCCACTCTCACCACGACGAGATGACCCAGATGGGGATGGGCATGATCGGCATGTTCATCGTCCACCCCCGGAACCCGTCGCCGGACTATCGCGTGGACCGCGACTTCTCGCTCATGATCAGTGAGTGGGCCGTGAAGGCGGGAACCGCGCGTCCGAACACGGTCGAGATGACGGACTTCAACGTCTTGACGATCAATGGCAAGGTGTTTCCCTCGACGGCGCCGTTGGTCTGCAAGACCGGGGACCGGGTCAGGCTGCGCCTGGGCAATCTGGGCGCCATGGACCATCACCCGATGCACATCCACGGGTACCACTTTCGGATTACCGCGACGGACGGACAAGACATCCCGCTGTCGGCGCAATGGCCGGAGACGACCGTGCTGGTCGCGGTGGGGCAGACGCGCAACGTCGAGTTCGTCGCCGACGCTCCGGGAGACTGGGCATTTCACTGCCACATGACCCATCACGTGATGAATCAGATGGGCCATGAGTTCCCGAACATGGTGGGGGTGAACCCCCAGGGCATCGACGAGAAGATCCGGCCGCTGCTCCCGGCGTACATGACCCACGGGCACACCGGGATGGACATGGGCAAGATGGCCGAAGTCATGCCGTACCCTCCGAACACCATCTCGATGAAGGGGGCGACCGGGCCTTTCGGAGACTACATCTCGATGGGAGGCCTCTTCACGATCGTCAAGGTACGCGATGACCTAGCAAGCTACGAGGGAGATCCGGGCTGGTATCAGCAGCCGTCCGGGACCGTCGCACTCAAGGCGAACGATGACGATCTGGCGCGCGACGGAATCGATGTGAATGACGGTGCCGCGTCCCCGGCCCCGCGGTCGGGGGGAACGGGGCCGCCGGCACCGAACCGTGGCCACCGCCACTGACAGACGAGGTGCGAAGGAAGGCAAGGCGATGAGTCACCCTCACGAAGGTCATGAGCGACGTATGGCCGGGAAGCCCGGGCGGATCTTCAGTCAGGAGTTCAAGGAAGCCGCGGTGCTACGCATCGTGGTGGGGGGCGAGCGAGTCTCCGTAGACCTGGGCAGGGTCGAAGAAGAAGCCCCCGAGATCACATGACTCTCGGGGGCTTCGTGTTAGCGGTGCCGCGACGGATGAAACAATCGTGGGGCGCCACGCTGATCCGACGCGCCCGGCACGTGCTCTATTGAGTCGACCCTTCGCCCATCCGCTCGGCAAGCGTACGAGTTATGATGGCTCGCCCGACCGCGCGCCTCACGAGGGCCCGCTTCACGGCGCGCTTCTTCACCGCGCGCCTCACCACCGCCCGCTTCACCGCGCGCTTCTTCACCGCGCGCCTCACCACCGCCCGCTTCACCGCCCGCCTGGCCACTGCCTTCTTGGCTCGCTTTCGCACTCTCGCCTCCTTGTGATTTTCCCGACGCTCGCGGGAACGCCCCGCGCGCGGCCGCCGCCACATGTCGGGTGGCTGGACAATTCGAAACCGAGGCGAACCAAGAGTCGCCTGGCATCCGTGCCGCGCGAAATGGGACCTTGGTCCCATCGAGCCCAGGCATGTGGCCGCTCAGCCTGATCGCCGCCGTGGACGAGGTGGACCGTGTGCGGATTCGACCGCAGGGTGGTGGCCGCTAAGGCGGCGCAAGCTCGGAGCGTCGAGCTACTCACTGGGGCTGTCCAGGCTGCAGGAACGATACGCGGCGATCTTCGAGCGGTGGTCCGGCGCCGCATGAGCCGTACGCGGGGTGGCCCCACCAGGGGCCCGCGAGGCCTCTAGCGCGCGCCCCTGGGCCGCGCGGGATCGCTCGCGCCATTGCCGTTGGGGGCCGCCCCGCCGTTTCGGAGCGTCCGGTTCGCAATGGCGAGAAGCTCGGGCTCGGCGCTCATTCCGCGGAGGCGCTCGTAGAGAGCCTGCGCTGCCGCACCGTCTCCGCGCGCGACCTGGCATTGGAGCGCGCCCACCAGAGCGCGAGGCTCGGCGGTCGACCCCTTGGTCAAGGCCGCCGCCGCCAGGTACAGATTGACGCAGTCCGCGTATTCTCCGGTGCCGTGAAAGATCTCGGCGATGCGGACCGCCGCCTCTTCGCTCGTCGCGCCGTCAAGGCTCCGGGCGAGGTCGTCGTCCTGTGGGAGGAGCTTCCGGTACGCGGAGATCGCCTCCGGAATCTCGCCGAGCGCGAGCAGGGACTGGCCGGCGCCCCGCAGAGCCGGCCGTGACCATTTCGAGCCCTGCACCAGATATGCCGCCGTCATGTACCACTCCAGGGCGGCCGCATGCTGCTTCTCGATGGTCAAGCTTCGCGCGATGCGGTACGCCGCCTCCGCGGCGATCTCGCCCTCGCCCTGACGAACCACGCGCCCCAGAATCTCGCGGGCCCGCGCCCTCTCCCCAAACTCTTCGAGCAGCGCGGCATGCGCAAGCAGGCTCTCTGGGGAGCGCTCGAGACGCGGATAGTCACTGAGCAGCCGATCGTAGGAGGCCAGAGCGTCGCGGCGGCGGCCGCCGCCTTCGTCGATCTGGGCGAGCAAGAGCAGCGCGCGCGGGCTCGCCTCATCGTCGGCGGCCACCGCCAGCTCGCACTGGGCGCGCGCCTGGTCGGCGGCATTCGTTCGGAACAGTGCCTCGGCGAACTCCACCCGCGCCGTCCCACTGAGCGGCGTGCTCGGATAGCGCGCAAAGAGCAGCGGAACGAGCTTTTCATAGACTCGGCGCGCGAGAGGCCATTGCCCGTTGGCCGCGGCCGCTCCAGCGACCCGGCCCAGCAGCGCGGCGGCGGCAGGATAGGAAGGAAAACCGTCGACAAGATCGCCGGTCAGCCGGGCGACGACGGGATCGGACCAGCCGCGTTTTGCGGCCGCGAGCAGCACGAAGCCGTGGACCAGGTAGGGCGTGTCCTTCGACACCTGCCCGTTGCGCGCGCCGGCGACGAACATCTCGATCGGCTCGACCGGCGGGCCTCCTCCGCTGCCGGCACCGACGCTCGCAGGCGTTGCGCCCAAGCGCGCCTCGAGGCCGGTTTGCGCTTGGTGACTCGCGAGCGCGTCGATCAAGCGGACGCGGGTGTCGATGGCCTGGGGCTGGTTGGACCGCACGAGCTCGTCGAGCTCGCGAGTCGCTTCACTCTCGCGGCCCGCGCGAAGCGCCAGGAGGGCCCGGCTGACTCTCGCCGCTCCCGCGTAGGGCGTTGATGGATAGCGTGTGATGACCCTCTGGAACAGGGTGTCCGCGGTCGCCACGTCGCCCGACCCGCTTGCAACCTCGGCGGCAAGCTCGATGGCGAGTGGAACGCGAGTATCGCTGGGGAACCTGTCCTCGAAGCGCGTCCATGCGCGAACCGCCCCGTCGCGGTTGCCTCGCCGAAGTTCGGCCCAGCCCAGCCCGAATGCCGCGCTGGGTGCTTCCGGCCCCGTGTCGTGTGAGGACAAGATCGCGCCATAGTGGCCGGCGGCGACGTCGTAGAGGTGCATCTCATAGGCGGCCTGGCCCGCGACCAGGAGCGCGGCTGATCGGCCGGCCGGGGGCGCGCTGCTCTGCAACACCAACTCGGCGTTGTGCCGCGCCCGGTAGAAATTGCCGGCCCTCAGGTCAGCCTGGGCCTGATCCAGTATCGTTTCCCATGCCACTACTGCGCCAGCGCCGCCGCCTGGCCCGCCATCACTTCCGCCAACCCCGGCGCCACTCGCCGCACCGGCGCCACTGCCTGCGCCCGCACCGCTACCTGCGCCAGCGCCTGCGCCCGCACCACCGCCCGCTCCGCCGCCGGCGCCACCACCCGCGCCACCGCCGGCACCGCCACCCGCACCGCCGCCGGCGCCACCACCCGCACCACCGCCCGCGCCGCCGCCGGCACCGCCACCCGCACCGCCGCCGGCACCACCGCCCGCGCCGCCGCCGGCACCGCCACCCCCACCGCCGCCGGCGCC